>NZ_JBWKJV010000004.1:0-115980 GCF_056432045.1 Streptomyces sp. NPDC045701
CCCCTTGCCGCTGTCGATCCCCGCCCATATCCGGCTCATCGTGCTCCTGACGTGCGTGTTCGTTCAGTTCGTACCACGGACGACTTCGCCGGCATTGCTCTACTCAGCGACTTGTTCGCACTTCCTAATCGGCGGCCGAGTCGTCGTGGGGCACCGGGCGGCGAAGCGACGTAAGCCACAAAGCGGCAGCAGCCTGATAGCCACACCCGATACCCCTGGGCGTCCCCACCCTACGAATGGGAGGACCAACCCGTCCAAAAAGGTAGAGCAGCCGGAGTCGGCGGCCACCTCGACGGTGAGCGTCACCGTCCTGGTGGCGCCCGGCGCGATCGGGACGGCGTAGCCGACATTGAGGCTGGTGGTGCCGGTCCCCGTGCACGTCACCCCCTCCGACACGCAGGAGGCGAACGCGTACTTCAGGTCCTCGCGCCGGCTCGTCGGCCAGGTCGGCTGCACCGACTGGTAGACGAACCGGACGTCCGACTCCTGGTTGTTCGTGAACGTCATCGTCAGCTCGACGGTGGAACCCGGGGTCACGGACTGCCGGTCGGCGGTGAAGGCCAGGTCCGCCGCGGCGGGCTCCGCCGCACCGGCCGGCCCGCTCATGCCCAGGACGACGGCGAGGGCGAGCACCGCGGTCGGGATCACTCTTCTGAGGTGTGTGATGCGCATGGCGGGTGAGGCTAGGTCACGCCCGGCGCGGCCGTCTGCCCCTCCCGCGCGGCGCGCGTCCGACCCGGCCAGAACGCCACCCGCGCCGCGGGGGACCGCCGGGGCCCGACGCGGCGACCCGACCGATGACGTCCGGCCCCGGTGGGGGCCGTCCGGGCGCCGGGCGGCCGGTGTTGACCGTACGAGAACAAGCGGTTGCCCGGTGTGGCGAAGGAATGGCGCATTCCGCCACGACGCACCCCCGCGGCGGCCTACTCGCGGAAGGCCGGGACGCGGGGCCCGGTCGCATCGGAGCCGTACCAGTCCAGGCACAGCACGGTGGCGTCGTCCGGCATGCGGTCCCGGCAGGCCGTGCGCACCGAGCCCACCAGAGCGGTGACCGTCTCGCGCGGGTGCAGGCGCCGGGTGTCGCGGATGAGGGCGGGCAGGTCCACCCCGGCCGCCGCGCGGTCCTGCATGCCGTCGGTCAGCATGATCAGCCGGTCACCGGGCCGCAGGTCCAGCTCCTGCACCCGGTACGGTCTCGGGGAGGGCACCCCGAAGGGCAGATTGGCCGCCAGCGCGAGCTCCTCCACCCGTCCGTCCCGCAGGCGGAACGGACGGGGATGGCCGGCGTTCACCAACCGGACGGTGCCGTCGTCGAGGCCGACGCGGAGCAACTGCCCGGTGGCGATGCCGCAGTCGTGGTCCACCAGCGCCTGGTGCGCCCGGCGGGCCTGCTCCGCGACGTCGCAGCCGGCGCGCCGGGCCCCCCTCAGCGCCCCGACCAGAAGGGTGGCGAGCAGGGCCGACCTGGTGTCGTGGCCCATGGCGTCGGTGATGGCCAGGTGCAGCGTCTCGCGGTCCAGCGCGTAGTCGTAGGTGTCCCCGCCGATGTCGTCGGCCGGCACCAGTCCGCCGGCCACGGAGAACTGCGCCGCCTCGCAACACGACGCGGACGGCAGCAGGTTGTGCTGGATCTCCGCGGCCAGGCTGGTGGGCGTCGTCCGGCGCCCGCAGTGGTAAAGGTCGGTGAACCGCCGGTCGGTGACGATGATGTACGCCAGCGCCCGCGCCGCCTCGCGCACCTGCCGCAGCACGGTCTCGTCCGTGTCGGGCAGCGTCATCTCCAACACGCCGATGCAGTCACCCCTGTTGGTCACGGGAGCGATGACCCGCCGGGCGCCCTCGTCGCCGGGCTCCACGTGCAGGCGCTGGGTCAGCAGGACCTTCTCGTACACGCTGCCCCGCAGACCGATGGTGGTGACGCCCTCCTCCTCGGCCTCCACACCGTCGGCGATGGCCAGCCGCACCAGCGTCTCCCCGATCAGGTCCGCGAACAGGAAGGAGACGCACACCGCGTGGAAGCGCTTCTGCAGGTGACGGGCGACCACGTCGACGGAGTCCACCGGCGAGGCGCTCGCCGCCTCGGCCAGCACGTCCCCGAGTCTCAGAGTTTCACCGTCCACAGCAGCCTCCTTCGCTGCCGCTACTTCTTCCCTGCGGTGTCCCGTTCTCACCTGCGAGCCGACGGCCGCGACGGGCACTCGGCCATGGGGCCGAGGGGCGTCACCACCCCGTACGCCGCGGGCCGGGGCCGCCGCGGCCGGCACCCGCCCCACGGCCGGACGTGCTTCCCTCAGGCCTCCGGCAGGCGTACGCACTCGATCAGATAGTCACCGGTCCCGGGGTCGACCGTGACCCCGTGGGCCTCGCTGTGGAAGCCGGGGAAGGCCCGGTCGAACGCCTCCAGCGCGCCCAGGTAACGCAGCAGCGGCCCCTCCGGCGCCCCGGTGGACTCCCCGGGCATCAGGACCGGGATGCCCGGCGGGGTGACCGTGACCATCGCGGCGGCGACCCGCCCGGACGCCTCGCTCAGCCGCAGCCGTTCCGTACCGCCCCGGATCAGCTGCTGGTAGCAGCGCTGGGGCGGCGCGACCGGCTCGGGCAGCTGCTGGAAGGCGGTGTCCAGCGCGGTGATCAGCTGGGCGCCGGTGAGGTGTTCGTGCATGTCCTGGCACAGGGCGCGCAGCGTGGTGCCGGCGTACCGGCGGGGATGCTGCTCGACCAGACCGGGCAGCACCCGGTCCAGCGGGGCGTCCGTGTCGTAGAGGGCCTTGAAGTCCATCAGGGCGTCCATCAGGGTGCCCCACTTGCCCTTGGTGATGCCCATGGAGAACAGCACGAGCGTGGTGTAGCTGTCCGTCTTCTCCACGACGATGCCCCGGGTGGCCAGGTACGCCGTCAGGACGCGTGCCGGGATGCCCCACGGCGAGGTCTCACCGGTCGCGGTCACGCCGGGACAGGTCAGCGTCACCTTGATCGGGTCGAGCATGCAGTAGCCGTCGTCGAGGTCGCGGAAGCCGTGCCACGGCGCACCGGGCTCCAGGTGCCAGCAGCGCGGTTCGTCGCGCAGCAGCGCCGCTGGGGCGTCGGCGAAGGGGACGCGCTCGCCGGTGGCCGGATCGGTCACCGTCTCGGGCTGCCAGACTCCGAAGAACCACCCGGGCCGGTCCCCGGCGCCGGCGATGCGCCGCGCCGTGCGCACGACCGCCTGCCGGAAGCGGATGGCCTCGGTCACCGCCTCGTCGACCAGCCACTGTCCCTGCGGGCCGTCCATCATGGCGGTCGCCACGTCGAGCGAGGCGATCGCCGGGTAGAGGGGGGAGGTCGTGCCGTGCATCATGAACGTCTCGTTGAACCGCTCGTGCGCGACGGGGGCCCGGGGCGACGACTTGACGTGCACCATCGCCGTCTGCGAGAGCGCGGCCAGCAGCTTGTGGGTGGACTGGGTGGAGAAGACGGTGGGCCGCTCGGGCCCGGAGAAGGTGTCCGGGCCGACGGCCATCCCGTAGCGCCCCGCGTACAGGGGGTGGAAGCGGGCGTACGCGAACCACGCCTCGTCGAAGTGCAGGCGGGGCGTGCTCGGGGCGAGGGCGCGGGCGGTGGCGACGGTGTCGTAACACAGCCCGTCGTACGTCGAGTTGGTCAGCACCGCGTACTGCGCCTCGCGGGAGACCGCCCCGGCGGCCAGGGGGTTGGCGTCGATCCGGGCGGCGACCGCCCCGGCGTCGGTCTCCGTCGGCGGCAGCGGACCGGCCAGGCCGTAGCCGTTGCGGGTGGGCACCAGGTACACCGGACGCGCCCCGGAGATCACCAGGCCGTGCAGGACGGACTTGTGGCAGTTGCGGTCCACCAGGGCGATCTCGTCGGCGGTGACGCTGTAGTGTCCCACCATCCGGTCGGCGGTGGAGTCGCCGTGCAGGACGAAATAGGTGCGGTCGGCGCCGAAGACACGGGCCGCGTTGCGTTCGGCCTCGCCGATCGGACCGTTGTGTTCGAAGAGCGAACCCAGTTCCCCCACCGAGATCGACAGGTCGCTGCGGAACAGCCGCTCGCCGAAGTAGTCGAAGAAGGCCCGCCCCGTGGCCGACTTCAGGAACGCGACGCCACCCGAGTGCGCGGGAGTGTGCCACGAGTACTGGTGCGCGTCGTCGAAGCGGCGCAGCGCCTTGAAGAACGGCGGCAGGATGTCCTCGTGGTAGGCGCGGGCCGCGGTGACGACCCGGCCGGCGATGAAGCCGGCGGTGTCCTCCAGGGGCCAGATGTACCCGACCACCGCCTCGGACACCCACAGCGGCAGCCGCTCCAGGTCCTGGTCGGAATCGTCCGCCATCAGCAGGAAGACCGGCAGGTTCTTGAACCGCCGCCCGATCCGGTGCAGGACCTCCGCCCCGCCGCCCTCCTGCCCGGCGGAGCCGTCACCGGACGGCAGGTCCCAGGCGACGACGGCCGCCGCGAGTCCCGACTCGGTACGGAGGGTCGCACAGGCCTCCCGCGCGCTCGCGGCCCACCGGAGGTCCAGCCCCCGGTTCTCCAGCTCCTTGCCGATGCGGCGGAGCTGCTCGGTGCCCACACCACCCCCCAGGGGGTTCTCCCGCAGTGCCAGCAGCACTGTGTCGTTCGCCATGTTCCGTCCGCCTTCCGCGCCGGAGGCCCAGCGGCCCCGCGGGACAGTCTCGTGGCCAGGGACACGGGAACGCGGATCTTCGCCGGGAGCTTCACCCGTTGGAGGCATCACACCCCGGCCCGGCCGCCCGGGGATCGGCCGGGCCTTCAGCCCCCGGAGCCGGCCGCGGGCGGGAAGCGGACCACCAGCAGGGCCCGGTCGTCGGGCATGTCCGAGTCGGGCTGCTGGTGCAGCAGCACGTCGCACGTGCCACGGGCGTCCAGGCCGACGGTCCCGGCGGCCGTCCCGGCGAGGCGCTCAAGCCCGACGTCGAGACTCTCGCCCCGGCGTTCGATGAGGCCGTCGGTGTAGAAGACGAGCGTGGAGCCGGCCGGGACGGTCATCTCCTCCAGCGGGTAGCGGGTGAACGGCACCGGGCCGAGCGGGGGAGCGAGCGCCGCATCGAGGTACTCGGTGGTGCCGTCGCCGCGCACCAGCAGGGGCGGCGGGTGACCCGCCCGGGTGTAGCGCAGGGTCCGGGTGCTCCGGTGGAAGGTGGCGTAGCAGGCGGTGGCCATCAGCCCTTCGTGGTACGTCCCGAGAAAGTCGTTGAGCTCCGCCATCACCGTCGGCAGGTGGTCGCTGTGCCGACGGGAGATGCTGCGGAGCACGGTGTTGATCTGCGCCATGGCGGTGGCCTGGGCGACGCCGTGGCCGGCGACGTCACCGATGGTGAAGCCGACGGTGTCCTCGTCCAGCGGATGGACGTCGTACCAGTCGCCGCCCACGTCCACCATGTGCGTGCCGGGGGCGTAGCCGCCGACGATGTCCAGGCCGGACACCTCCGGCAGGCGCGGCAGCAGGCTCCGCTGGAGCCGTACGGCCAGGCCGTGCTCGTGCTCGAACAGACCGGCGCGGCGCACGGCCTGGGCGATCTGCTGGGCGATGGCGGTGGTGTGGTCCGGGTCCGGCTCGGTACCGGGCGCGTAGCGCACCACCAGGCTGCCCAGGACGACGCCCTCCGCCTCCAGCGGCACACGGCGGGCGGTCTCCGGCAGCGGGTCGGCGGGGGAGGCGCCGTGCGACTGGTCCAGATCGGTCCAGGACGCGGTGGTGACGGGGAGCGTGTCGGTGGGGGAGAGCGACGGCACGATGCGGCGCGGGTGCAGTTCCAGGGTCACGCCCACCGCGTCGAGGGCCTGCGGCGCGCACCTGTGCACCGCCTCGCACACGTCGGTGAGGTCGGCGCTCGCCGCGAGCGCCGCCGTCAGCCGGTACAGGCGCTGCATCCTGGCGCGGGCCTCGGTCTCGGCACGCAGCAGCTTGTCCCGCTGCTCGGCGATCGCCCGGCGGTAGGCCATCTGCTGGTGCATGAGGCTGACCCGCTGGCTGAGCGCCACGAAGCGGTCGCTCACGTCCAGACGGCTCAGGTGGAGCTGGACGGCCGGTTCGGGCCCCCGCCACCACGAGGCCCGTGCACCGTGGCACCGCAGGCGCACCGGCCGGCCCTCCCCGTCACGTACGGTCATCACGCCGGGGAGCGGCGATCCGCTGCGCAGCCACTGCTTCAGCCGCCCCGCCACCTCGTCGGCGTCGACCACCAGGTCGAGCAGGTCCGCACCCGGGACGAGGGTGTCCACCGTACGGCGCGTCGCCGGGTTGATGGCCAGGAGCCGGCCGGACGCGGTGCACACCACGACCGCGTGGGGCAGGAGCTTCGCCATGGCGCGGAACGCCGCCAGGTCCATCTCAGTCCCCGGCCGGGTTCGCCGGGGCACTGCCGGTACCGGTGTCGGCGGTGTCGCCCGGGGTGTGCTCGTCCCCGAAGTACTCGCGGCCCGGTTCGTCCTCCACGTCGAGGTCGGGGGTGAGGTGCACCACGACCCGGCAGCCGGAGCTGCCGCGGGCGATGGTCTCCTCCAGCTCGACGCGGGCGTAGCCGAGGTTCTGGGCGGCGATGGTGCCGAAGACGTTCGACGTCATCATGCACATCGAGTCGCGGCCCAGGACCTTCTCGGCGAACGGGCAGCTCCGGCTGCCCAGGACGATCCTCTCGTCGTCCTGGGAGATCAGGTAGAAGTCGCCGTTGATGCGCTGCTTCAGGTCGACCAGGACGTCCGCGACCTGCTCCCGGGTGAGGCGCGGCAGCCCGAGGGCCGCCGTGTACGACTCGTTGAGCTGAGAGCCCACCGACTGGCCGACCAGGCTGATGTAGCCGGACGCCTCCTCCAGTCCGACCACGGACTCCAGGGAGGTCGCCAGTTCCCGGATGAGGCCACGCATGAACACGTCGCGGTCCAGGCCCACGGCCGCTTCTCTCGCCGGCTTCACGGCCGCTCCCTTCCACGTGGTGGAGCACCGTGCGGTCTGCCGGCGCCTGCGGCGAAGCGCGACGCCCCACCGGTCCTCCCCGAGGATACGGCTCTCCATACCGGCTGCTGAACCCTTGATTCAGCAGCCCTCGCACGGGGAAGGGTCGAGCGTTACGGCCACCGTCCGGCCGCGCGTCAGCCGCGTGCGCCGAACACCTGGGTCCACCACGGTCCGCCGGACCCCTCGTGGGCCCCGACACCGATCTCCTTGAACGAGCAGTTGAGGATGTTGGCGCGGTGGCCCGGGCTGTTCATCCAGGAATCCATCACCGCGGCGGCGCTCCGCTGACCCCGGGCTATGTTCTCGCCGTACGTCGACCACTGGTACCCGGCGGCGGTGATCCGGTCGCCCGGGCCCTTGCCGTCGGGGCTGGTGTGGTCGAAGTAGTCCCGGGCGGCCATGTCCTCGGAGTGACGCAGCGCCGCAGTGTCCAGCGTGCCGTTCCGGCTCACCGGACCGCACCCGTTGCGCGCCCGTTCGTCGTTGACCAGCGCGGTCACCTGCTGGGCGAACGAGCCGGAGGGCGCCTCGGGCCGCTCGGGACTGGGGGCGGAACGTTCCTGCGTGGGGGACGGCTCGGGCGGCGGCTTCGGCTTCGTGCGGCTGGGCGCCGGCGCGGGGGACGCCTTCTTCGTCGCCGGCGCCGACGCCGAGGGCGTGGGGCTCGCGGAAGCGGACGGTGAGGCGGAGGCGGACGGGGTCGCCGTCGGCCGGGCGTGGGTGGCGGAGGGTGCGAGCGGTGCGCGGGAGGGTTCGGCGGCGGTGTCGGTACGCACCGTCCCGCCGCCCTCGTCCGGCTTCAGCAGCTGGAGGGTGGCCACCCCGCCGCCGGCCACCAGCAGCGCCGCCGCGACGGCCGCCCCCCGGCGGTGCCTGCGGCGCCGGGCGTGCCGGTCCCGCCGCCGGCCACCCGCCGCGCGCCCACCGGGTGCGGACCCGGCCGCCCCGGACCGCCCCGCCGCGTGCCCACCCGCCGTCGACCCGTCCGTCGCCGGCCCGTCCGTGCTCGCGGCTCCGGCGAGGACGAACGCGTCCCCGGCGGCGGGCGCCGCCCCGGCACCCGCGCCGAGGAGCGCGGCTCCCACCGGCACCAGACCCAGGCCCACCAGGAGTCCCTCGGCCGGAACCAGCCCGGCACCGTGACCCGAGCAGACCGTGCACTCGCGCGCGTGCCGGGCGATCCGCTTGCGCCACAACGCCGACGGCAGTCCGTCCCAGCCGGCCAGCACATCGTCCAGCAGCACACAGCGGGGGACCGCCGACAGCGCCCGGACGACGATCCGCGCGGTCTCCAGCTGCGCCTTCACCCGCTGCACGCGCACGGCGGTGTGCTGGGGCGTGAGCTGGAGGGCCTCGGCCACCTCCGCCCGGCTGAGTTCGCCGGCGGCCTCCAGCCACCACAGGGACAACAGGTCCCGGTCGCCGTCGTCCAGCCACCGGGTGGCCTCGGCGACCTCGCGCCGCTGCCCGGAGAGGCTCAGCCGCAGGATCGTGAGGTCCACGAAGTCGGCCCCCGGATCGGCCAGGTCGGCCCCTTCGGACGGGGCGCCCGCGAGCGCCGGGTCGAACCGGTGGTCGCGTATCCGGTTCATGGTGATCGCCACGAGCCACGACCGGAACCGCTGCGGGTCCCGCAGCGAACCGAGGCCGGCGAGGGCCCGGATCATCGTCTCCTGGACGACGTCGTCCACGTCCGCGTGCCCGCTCAGGGCGCGCCCGGCGATGTTGTAGACCAGCGGCAGGTAGGCGGAGACGAGCTCGTCCTGCGCCCGCTGGTCACCGGCCCGCGCCGCCTCGACCAGCCGTACCTCGTCTGTCTGGCTCACCTGTCGGCTCCTTTCTCCCCCGGGCGGCGATCCGCCCGACACCTGGGAGACCGGCCGGCGGGCCGGCGATAACGAAAACATCGAACATCGAACCTCGAACAACGAGAACATCGAAGAACGGGGAGAACTCCGGCACCCGGTGCCCCGCCGGCCCCGCCGCGGGCCGCCCCCTTGTTTCCCGCACTCCTCCCGGGGCAACGGGGGGAGGGGAGGTGCCGAGGTGAGCGTACGCGGCAAGGCAGAGAGCAAGAACGGCAGAACGGTGGTCGAGGTCGCGGGCCGGTGGGGATTCGCCGCGCGGGGTGTGATCTTCCTGCTGGTGGGTTTCCTCGCCCTGCGGATCGCCTTCGGTGGCAAGGGCGAGCAGGCGGACAAGGGCGGAGCCCTCACAGAGGTCGCCGCGCGGCCGATGGGCTCGGTGCTGCTGTGGCTGCTGGGCATCGGGCTCGTGGGAATGGCGCTGTGGCAGCTCACCGAGGCCCTGTGGGGGGACAAGACGACGAAGCGGCTGCTGTCGGCCGGCCGGACCGTCTTCTACGCCTTCATGGCCTGGTCGGTGCTGGTCTTCGCCGCCGGTGACCACAGTGGCGGCGGCGGGGAGAGCGACCGGCAGTCGCACGACATGACGGCACGGGCGTTGGAACTGCCCGCCGGGCAGTGGCTGGTGGCGGCGGCAGGCGTCGCCATAGCGGTCACGGGCGTCGTCGGTGCCGTGCAGGCGGTCCGCCGCAGCTACCGCAAGCATCTGCGGCTGGGCGAGATGCGCCCCCGGGTCCGCACCGCCGTGGACGTGGCGGGCGTGGCCGGGGGAGTGGCCCGTGGGCTGGTCTTCATGGTCGCGGGCGGGTTCGCGCTGCGTGCGGCGATCACCTACCGGCCGAGTGAGGCGAAGGGCCTCGACGACACGATTCGCTCCTTCGCCGACACCCCGGCCGGTCCGTGGCTGCTCGTCGTGGTTGCGCTGGGGCTCGCCCTGTACGGGCTGTTCTCCTTCGCCATGGCGGTGTGGCGCCGGGTGTGAGCCCGGGGCCGGAACGCCGCCGGCCGTCGCGCGTCCCACCCCTGGAGGGACGCGCGACGGCCTGGCTGCGGGCCGGTGGTATCCGGGTCGTGTCCGCGGAGTCCCCGCCCGGCCCGCGGCGTATCGCGCGCGGACGCCGCTCCTGTCCGGACACTTCCTAGAAGGTCAGGTTCCAGGCGTTGATCCGGCCGGTGTCCTGGGTCGCGATGTCACGGACCCGGAGCTTCCAGGTCCCGTTGGCGAGCTCGGCGGAGGCGTCGACCGTATAGGTCTTGCCGACGTTGTCCGTACCGTCGTTGTCGGCGAAGTCCTCCAGCGGGTACACCGTGCCGTCGGGTGCGACCAGGGAGACCACCAGGTCACCGCGGTAGGTGTGCACGATGTCGACGCCCACCTTCAGCGTCGCCGGCGCGTTGCCGGTGACGCCCGAGACGGTGAGGGCGCTCTCGACGGTCGCGTTGTCCGCGATCGCGACATCCGTGGTGTTCTCGAAGTACGAGCCCGGGGGAGGCGTCGTGGCGCCGACGGCCTTGAGGGCGTCGGTCTGGCCCTCACCGAAGAAGCCGTTGTTGGTGCTGGTACCCGTGCAGCGGCTGTCCGATGGGCAGGCCACGTCCACGGCCTGGACGCCGAGCCGGGAGCGGAGGTCGGCCGGGGTGGCGGCCGGGTCGGCGCTCGCCAGCAGCGCGGCGACACCGGCGACGTGCGGCGACGCCATCGACGTGCCGTTCATGTTGCCGTACTTGCCGCCCGGCAGGGTGGAGTAGACACCGGACGTGCCGTCACCGCCCGGCGCGGCGATGTCGATGACGCCGTTGCCGTAGTTGGAGTACGACGCCTTGACGTTGCCCTTGCCCATCGCGGCGACGGTCACCACGCCGGGCAGCTCGGTCGGGATGTCCAGGCACGCGTTGGTGATGGTGCGCCGGACGGGCGTGGAGTCGTTGGGGCTCTCGGTGTCGACCGTCTTGTTCGCGAGGTCGAGGTTGGAGTTGCCGGCCGCGGCTATCTGGAGCGAGCCCCGCTTCTCGGCGTACTCCTGGGCCCGCCGGACGCCCTCGATGATGGCGGCCTGGTCGGCGTTGTCCGGGCAGTTGAACTGCCAGGGGTCCGTGTAGTAGCTGTTGTTGGTGACCTTGAAGCCGTGGTCACCGGCCCACATGAACCCGCAGACGGTGTTCTCCGCGAAGAACAGGCTGGTGCCCGGTTCGGCGATGCGGACCGAGGAGATCTTGACCCCGGGCGCCACGCCGACGACACCCTTGCCGTTCTTGGCGGCGGCGATCGTGCCCGCGACGTGCGTGCCGTGCGTGCCGACGTCGCGCCACGCGCCGGCGCGGGTGTCCGCCTTGCCGTAGGCACAGGAGACGGAGTCCGCCGCGTTGAAGTTCGGGGCGATGTCCTGGTGCTTGTCGTCCACGCCGGTGTCGAGGACGCCGACCTTGACCGCCGCCGAGCCGGTGTTCACGGCCCATGCCTGGTCGGCCTTGATCTGGGTCATGTCCCAGCGCGTCAGGCTCTCCGCCGGTGTGGTCGTCGACTGGGCCGGGTTCGCCGGGAGCGCCGGGTTGTACGCGTCGGCCGGGACGTCCGAGGTCCGCGTCGCCCCCACCTGCTGGACGCCGGGGACCCCCCGCATGGCGGTGGCGAAGCCCGCCGAGGCGGAGTGGGCGACGATCACACCGATGGCGTCGTAGGACGCGAACACCGAGCCGCCGTTGTTCGCCACGGCGGTCCGTACGGCGGAGGTGTCACCGGGTGTGGTGATCACCAGGTGGGCGCGGGTGCCGGCGGTCCACGCGGCGGCGGACGCGGGGGCGGCGGCGGGCGCTGCGACCGGGGCGGCGGCGGGGACCGCGGCCGGGGTCCGCGGCGCCGGGCCGACGGCGGTGGCCGGGGCTCCGAGGGCGAGCGTGGTACCGATGACGGCCGCGGCGACCGTGATCGACTTCGCCGGGAGCCGGCTGGCTATGTGACGTATCAAGGCGTCCTCCGAGTCCCGGCACGCTGGTCGGGGCGCCGGGCCGAATGAGTAGGGGGTGAACGCAAGATGTCAGACGCCCGAAACGCTGAGAAGGAGGGGAAACCCTTGCTGCCCCCGCCACCGGGTACGAGGGTTCGCGCGACGAGCCGCAAGGGTCCGGATCACCCCGGTTCGCCCCGCTCGCGGGCCGGTCTCCCCATCGTCGGCGGGACGGCATCGCCCGGCGCCCGCGCGGGTCCCACTACGCGTCCCGCCCGGCGGCGCATGCCCGGTTCGGGGTGCGGGAGTCGACGCGCGGGGTGCGGAGTCGGGGCGACCGGCGGCGTCCGCGCGGGTCCGGCCGCCGGGGAACCGCCGCCACGCCGGGCGCGCGCACCGTACAGTGCCCGGTGGGCGCGGCACGAGCATCGGGAGAGCATGTGACTGCGGTGAGCCTTGAGCACAGGACCGTGCCCGCCGACACCGGCGAGGTGACCCTGCTGATCGCCCGGCAGGTCGAGCCGGGGCACGAGGCCGCGTTCGAGCGGTGGGCGCGGGGCATACTCGCCAGCGCGGCGCGGTTCCCCGGGCACCTGGGCCACGGCCTGTTCCGGCCGTCCGCCGAGGGCGCGCCCTGGTTCCTGGTCCACCGCTTCCAGGACGCGGCGGCGTGCCGCGAGTGGCAGGAGTCCCCGGAGCGGGCGGCCTGGTTCGCCCGCTGCGAGGGTCACCACCACACCGAGGTGGCTCGGCGGGAGCTCACCGGCATGGAGACCTGGTTCGCCAAGCCGGGCGCGGTGACGCCCGCGCCCCCGCGGTGGAAGATGGCGATCAGCGCCACCCTCGCCATCTACCCGATCTCCCTGCTCGGCAGCTATTTCCTGGTCCCGCACCTGGCGGGGCTGCATCCGGTCGTCGGCAGTGCGGTGATCGCCTGCGTGTTCAACGTCCTCATGACGTACGCGGCGATGCCGGCCGTGAGCCGTCTGCTGCGCGGGTGGCTCCGCCGGTAGGGCGGCGCTCCTGGCGTTGCGGCGGGGCGTCCATCCGCGAGGATGGGCGAGCACAGAAAGGGGTAAACCGTGGCATCTCGCCTTAACCCGTACATCAGCTTCGACGGTGACGCGCGCCAGGCTCTCGAGTTCTACCAGCAGGTCTTCGGCGGCGAACTCAGTCTCAACACCTACGGCGACTTCGGTACCGACGACCACGGCCAGGCCGGGAAGATCATGCACGGCATGCTGGAGACGGACCGTGGCTTCACTCTGATGGGGGCCGACCAGCCGCCCGGCTCCGAACACCGGCCCGGCGGCAACATCGCCGTCAGCCTGAGCGGTGACAGCGGGGACGCGGAGACGCTGCGCGGCTACTGGGAGAAGCTGTCCGGCGGCGGCACCGTGTCCGTACCCCTGGAGACCCAGGTGTGGGGGGACGAGTTCGGGATGTGCGCGGACCGGTTCGGCATCGCGTGGATGGTGAACATCGGACAGTCGCAGGGCTGAGCGGCCCCGGGCCGCACGGGCGCCACCCGTGCGGCCCGCCGGCCCACGGGTACCGCACGGCCGGGCCCATGGGTGCCGCCCGGTCGGCGGTGTGCTCCGGCGCGCACCGGGTACGAGCGCGACATGAAGCAGTCGGTCGAGGACGTTCACACCATGGTCCGGGAGGACACCACGGTCCGCGAGGACATCGACACCGCGCGGGACGAGGCGGCCCTCGGCCTGTCGGAGGCGCGCCACGGCGTCGTGGCGCTGGCGGCCGGCGGGGCGTGCGGGCTGCTGGCCCTGTTGTCGGCGCACTCGACCCTGGTGCGCGGGCTGGAACGGGTGTGGACGCCCGAGAAGGTCACGGGCGCGCTCACCGTCGTCTACGCGTCGGGCGCTTCCGTCCTCGTCCACTACGGCTCGAAGCGGATGCGGGTGGCCCGCGCGGCGTCCCGGGAGGCGCTGCACTCCTCCGTGGACGTGGTGCGGCAGGTGGTGGACGAGCTGAAGGACGCCTGACCCGCCCGGCCCCTCCGAGCCGGGACGGCGCGGCGGTGACCGCCGCCCCTCCGCCCCCGCTCCACCGCACCGGCCCGGCCGTGTCGGCACGGCGTGTCGCGCTCCGGCGGCGAGGATCGGCGGATGGGCGTCCTCCTCCCCACCCTCTTCGCGCTGTGCGCGGCGACCGCCAACGCGCTCGCCACCGTCCTCCAGCGCCGTGCCGCGCTGACCGTTCCCCAGGCGCGGGGCTTCCGCCCGGGCCTGCTGATCGACCTGCTGCGCCGGCCCCTCTGGCTGGCGGGCATCCTGGCCGTGATCGTCGCGGGCGTGGGCCAGGCCGCCGCCCTGGCGACCGGGCCACTCGCCCTCGTACAGCCGCTGTTCGTCCTGGAACTGCCGCTGGCCCTGCTGTTCGGCTCCCTGGCGGACCGCCGTCGCCTGCCTCCGCGCCTGTGGCGGGCGGTGGCCGCCGTGGTCACCGGGCTGGTCGTCGCCCTGCTCGCGGCCGCGCCGGAGGGCAACCGCACCCGGGTGCCGCTGGACCGGTGGGTGCCCACCCTGGCGGTGTGCGCCCTGGTCGTCGTGGCGCTGACGGCCACCGCGCTGCGCAGGCCCCCGGGGGCGGTACGCGCCGGATGCCTCGGCGCGGCCACCGCGGTCTGCTACGCCCTGACGGCCTGCCTGATGAAGACGTCCATGCACATCCTGGACGACGAGGGCGTCACCGGCTTCCTCACCACGTGGCACACCTACGCGTTCGCGGTGAGCGGTGTGTGCGCGCTGCTCCTGCTGGAACACGCCCTGCAGGGCGGGCCGCTCGTGGCGTCGCAGCCGGCACTCACCCTCGGGGACGCGGCCGTGAGCCTCACTCTGGGCGTGGTGCTCTACGAGGAGCACCTGCGCGGTCACTGGTGGCTGCTGCCGGAGCTGTTCGGCGTCGGCCTCGTGGTCGTCGGGGTGCTCGCGCTGGCACGTGCCGAGACGGCCGCCCCCTGAAGAAGGGGCGAGGGCCGCCCGCGTCCAGCTCCGCCGGCAGGGCCCGGACCCCGGTGTGCGCCCGGCCCACGTCGACGTCGTCGCGGACCGCCTCCAGGCCGAGGGCGGTCATGTGCGGTGTTCCGGGACGTCGACGTACGACCGGTGGGCGAAGTGGGGACACGTTCCGTCGCCGGGGTCGCGTCCGGCACGGAGTGTGGCGCGTCGTCGAAGGCCGACAGTTCACTGAGGACGGGCAGCCCGGCGAGAAGCAGCCGGCGCCGGGGCCCGCCCCCCTCCGGCGGCTCGTACGCGACCGACAGCACCGACGAGCCCTTCTCCGCCGACCGGTGCGGCCACGCGTACGTGAAGACCTGCCATGCCCCGACCTCCCCCGGATCGGCCCGTACGAGCCATTCGTCGTGAAGCCCGGGCGGTCTCACTGACAATCGTCTCGACACGGTCCCCGGGAGGCGTGAAGCGGTGCGTGCCGACGCGTCAGCCCCGTCGCCCGGGGTACGCGCGGGGCATGACACGACAACGACCCGACACCGACCACGACATGACCCGGAGGCACCGGTGAACCCCCTCGTGACCGCTTCGCAGGACGCCTCGACCGCGCCCACATGGCTTCATGTGACGGTGATGGCCGTGGCGGTGCTGATTCTCGTCTACAGCCTGGCCAGGCACAGCAACTGACCCCCGCCGCCGTCACGGGGCGTGCGGAGCGAGCCTTCCCTCCTCCTGGCGCAGCGCCTCCCGGGCCGCGCCCAGCGCCGCCTCCCGGTCGTGCGGCACCACGCCGATCCGGGTGCGCCGGTCGAGCAGGTCGCCCTCGTCGAGGGCGCCCTCGTGGCGTACCGCCCAGACGAGTTCGGCCATCGTGACGGGGTGGCCCGGTACGACGGGGGCCGCCAGCGCCGGGTCCGCGAGCCCCAGGGCGTGCACGGCCGGGGCCTCGGTGCCGTAGCGGCGGACCAGCCGGAGGGGGGCGTCCAGGGCGGCGAGCCCGCCCGGGGAAGCGGCCCCCACCAGTGGCAGGCGGGCCGTGCGGCAGGGCCCCGCCGCGAGACCGCGCGCCGAGACGGCCGCGTCCAGCGCGTCCTGCGCCATGCGCCGGTACGTCGTGAGCTTGCCGCCCACCACGGTCACGACGCCCTCCCGGGACGTCAGCACCGCGTGCTTGCGGGAGATGTCGGCCGTGCGGGACGAGCCCGGGGCGGCGGCCGGCGTGTCCAGCAGCGGCCGCAGTCCGGCGAAGGCCCCGATCACGTCGTCACGGCCCAGCGACACGTCCAGGGCCGAGCCGAGCACGTCGAGCAGGAACCCGATGTCCGTCTCCGGCACCTCGGGCACGTCCGGGACGTCGCCGTCCACGGGTTCGTCCGTCAGTCCCACGTACACCCGGCCGTCGCCCTGCGGCAGCACCAGGACGAAGCGGTTCGCCTCGCCGGGGATGGGGATGTGCAGGCCCGAGGTGAGCGAACCGAGGTCCTCGGAGCGCAGCACCAGGTGGGTGCCGCGGGAGGGCCGCAGCCGTATGTCCTCGATCAGCCCGCCGGCCCAGACACCGGTGGCGTTGACGACCGCGCGGGCCCTGATCCGGGTCTCCTCGCCGGTGAGTTCGTCCCGCACCCGCGCGCCGCCGCCGTCCAGGGCCAGCGCGCGCGTGCGGGTCAGGATCCGCGCGCCGTGCGCCGCGGCGGTACGGGCGAGGGCCGTCACCAGCCGGGCGTCGTCGCTCAGCCGGCCGTCCCAGGAGAGCAGCCCCCCGCGCAGCCCGGCGGACCGCAGCACGGGTGCCATGTGCCGGGTCTCCACGGGCGACAGGGAGCGGGGCGCCGGCAGGGTGGCGCGCGAGGTGCCGGCCGAGGCGCGCAGCAGGTCGCCGGCGCGCAGCCCGGCCCGGGTCAGCGCCGCCTGCGACCGGGACACCAAAGGCGTGAGCGGCAGGACGAACGGCTGGGCTCCGACCAGGTGCGGCGCGGTCCGCTCCATCAGGACGCCCCGCTCCACGGCGCTCTCGTGGGCGACGTCCAACTGCCCCGACGCCAGGTAACGCAGGCCGCCGTGGATGAGCTTGGAGCTCCACCGCGAGGTGCCGAAGGCCAGGTCGTGGGCATCGATCGCCGCGACGGTCAGGCCCCGGGAGGCGGCGTCGAGGGCGACGCCCGCGCCGGTGGCCCCGAGGCCGACGACCAGGACGTCCACCTGGGTGCCCTCGGCGAGTCCGGCCAGTTCGCGGCGCCGGCGTTCCGCGGTCAGCGACGCGTCCCGGGGGCGGCCGTGAGGCGTGGTGCTCGGGTGGCTCATGGGACGAGGGTCCTTTCCAGGAGGGTCCGCAGCTCGCCGAGGAAGGCCGCCTCGTCGAGCCGGGGGTCCGAGTCGTCGGTCATGGTGCGCAGCGAGAGCGTGAAGGACTGGACGATCAGCAGTACGGACCGGGCCTGGAGGTCGGGGTGCGCGGATCGGACGGAACCGTCGGCGTGCCCCTCCTCCAGCGCCCCGGTGATGAGCCCCAGCAACGCGTCCTGACTGGCCCCGCGCCGGTCCAGCACGTAGGGCAGCAGCAGTTCGGGGTCCACGTCGAGGATCTTGTGGAAGAGCGGGTGCGCCCGGAACGCCTCGACGCCGGCCACCAGCCCGTCGACGAGCCGTTGCCGGGCCGGGGCGCCGGGCTCGCGCTCCGGCATGGCCGACACGGCCAGGGCGACCCACTCGCGGGTCATCACGTCCCCGACCAGGGTCCGCACGTCCGGCCACCGGCGGTAGAGCGTCATGCGGGACACCCCGGCGCGGCGGGCCACGTCGGTCAGCGTCGTACGGCGTACTCCGACGGCGAGGACGCAGTCGCGCGCCGCGTCGAGGACGGTGTCCCCGTCCGAATGGTTGTGACGAATGGGCGTCATCTGTCACAGTGTACCGCCAGTGCGGGCCGCAGAGCACGCCAGATCCCGAACCGACGGTGAGGAACACGACCCCGTGGACATGTTGTGGAGCGGCTGGGGCGACCCGGCCAAGGCGGCACCCCTGCCCGGCACCGTGACCGGCTTGCTGCGAGACCTGCTCGGCGTCACCCCCCGGGAGCACGGCCCCGCCGCCCTGGAGGACATCGCCGTACCCGCCTCCCCGCTCGCGGACGGGGCGCGCCGCGCCCTCGCCGCCTGCCTCGGCGACCCCGCCCATCTGCGCACCGACGCCGAGACCCGCGTCCGCCACACCCGCGGCAAGTCCACCCCCGACCTGCTGCGCATCCGCGCCGGCGAGGTCGACGACGTACCCGCCGCCGTCCTGCTGCCCGGCACCCACGACGAGGTCCTCGCCGTCCTGCGGGTGTGCGCCGAACACCAGGTGACCGCCGTGCCGTTCGGCGGCGGCACCTCCGTCGTCGGCGGCCTCGCCCCCGAACGCACCACCTTCGTCGCCCTGGACCTGCGCCGCATGGACGCCCTGCTCGACCTGGACGAGGTCTCGCGCACCGCGACCTTCCAGCCGGGACTGCGGGCGCCGCACGCCGAGGCCCTGCTCAACGAACGCGGCTTCACACTGGGCCACTTCCCCCAGTCGTACGAATGGGCCACCATCGGCGGCTTCGCCGCGGCCCGCTCCAGCGGCCAGGCCTCCGCGGGCTACGGCCGGTTCGACGAGATGGTCCTCGGCCTCACCGTGGCCACCCCCGAGGGCACCTGGGAGGCCGGACGCGCACCCCGCTCCGCGGCCGGACCCGACCTGCGTCAGCTCGTGCTCGGCTCCGAGGGCGCACTCGGGGTGATCACCTCGGTGACCGTGCGGATCCGCCCCCTGCCGGAGAAGCGGCTCTACGAGGGCTGGCGCTTCGCCTCCTTCGAGGCCGGCGCCGCAGCGCTGCGCAAGGTCGCCCAGGACGGCCCGCGCCCGACCGTACTGCGCCTGTCCGACGAGACGGAGACCCTCATCGGCCTGGCCCACCCCGACCGCATCGGCGACGGTGCCACCGAGTCCGCCGGCTGCATGGCGATTGTCGGGTACGAGGGCACCGCGGCCGACACCGAGCGCCGCCGGGAAGGCGTCCACCAGGTGCTCCTGGCCGAAGGCGGCGAATGCGCCGGTACCGAACCGGGGGACCGCTGGGCCCACGGCCGCTACGACGCCCCCTACCTGCGCGACGCCCTCCTCGACGCCGGCGCCTTCGCCGAGACCCTGGAGACCGCCGCCTTCTGGTCCGCCCTCCCGGAGCTCTACCGGGGCGTCCGGCAGGCCCTCACCGCCGCCCTCACCGACGCGGGCACGCCCCCGCTCGTCATGTGCCACATCTCGCACGTGTACGAGAACGGCGCCTCGCTGTACTTCACGGTGGTGTCCGCCCAGGGCGAGGACCCCGTCGCGCACTGGGCGCCGGCCAAACGCGCCGCGAACGAGGCGATCCTCGCCGCCGGCGGCACCATCAGCCACCACCACGGCGTGGGCACCGACCACCGGGACTGGTACGTACGGGAAGCGGGACCCCTCGGAATCCGCGTCCTCCAGGCGGCCAAGGCCGAACTCGATCCGGCCGGGGTGCTCAGTCCGGGCGTCCTCGTCCCCGTCCGCCACCCCTGACCCCACCCACCGCCCTGCCCACGGAGGCGCGCACATGCGACAGTTCACCGCCGTCGTCAACCCGGCCGCCGGCAGCTCCAGCGGCACGGCGGCCCTGCTGCCCGTCGCCCGGCTCCTGCGGGAGGCCGGAGCCGGGCTGGAGACCCGCTACAGCCGCAGCCTCGACCACGCCCGAGAGCTGGCCAGCCAGGCGGCGGCCCGGGGGCACACCGTGCTCGCGGTCGGCGGCGACGGCATGGCCGGCGCGGTCGGCGGCGTGCTCAGCGGCACCGACGCCGTCCTCGGCCTCGTCCCGTCCGGACGCGGCAACGACTTCGCCAGGGCCCTGGGACTCCCCACCGACCCGGCGGCCCTGGCCGAGGTCCTGCTGCGCGGCACCCCGCGCGCCGTCGACACCCTCCGGGTCGACTCGGCCGTCCACGCGGGTGTGCCGGTGCTCGGCAGCGTGTACGCGGGCGTCGACGCGGTCGCCAACCGGTACGCCAACCGGTCCCGGTTGCTGCGCGGTTCCGCCTCCTACTACGTGGGCGGGGCCCGCGCGGTGGTCGGCTGGCGACCGGCGACGTACCGCATCACCGTCGACGGCACGGCCATCCACGAACGGCGCGGCTACACGGTCGTCGCCGCCAACTCCGGCTTCTACGGCTTCGGCCGCCGCATCGCGCCGGACGCGCGCGTGGACGACGGCCTGCTCGACGTCGTCGTCGTCCGGCACGCCCCGAAACGGCTGTTCTTCACGATGATGAACGAGCTCAGGACCGGCGCGCACATACGGCGCCCGCAGATCGAGGTGCTGAGCGGCAAGGAGGTCCGCATCGAGGCCGACCGCGATCTGCCCTACGGCGCCGACGGCGAGGTCGACGCGGCCCTGCCGGTCACCGTGCGGGTGCTGCCTGGCGCGCTGCGCGTGCTGTCCTGAACGGGCGCCGTGCCGTACGCCTCGCGGGACACGTCCGGCTCCGGCGACCACCCG
The DNA here is from genome assembly GCF_056432045.1 of Streptomyces sp. NPDC045701. Lineage (NCBI taxonomy): Bacteria > Bacillati > Actinomycetota > Actinomycetes > Kitasatosporales > Streptomycetaceae > Streptomyces > Streptomyces sp. NPDC045701. The sequence goes on from NZ_JBWKJV010000004.1 coordinate 20,295, forward strand.
GGGGCCGGACCGCGCCCGCCCCCGGGTGGTCCCGTCGTCAGCCCCGGGCGCCCGGGACCAGGTTGACGCGCTCGCGGACCACCGGATACCCCGCCCTGGCGAAGTTGGCGGCCATCGGCGCGTTGCCCTGATCCGTGGCACCGGCGACGAACCGGGCGCCCCGCTCGACCAGGAAGTGCGTGCACTCCGCCAGCAGGTCGAACGCGTACCCGCGCCCGCGCTGCTCGGGCACGACCCCGATGAAGCCGACGCACGGGCCGGAGGGGTTGTGCGCGGGGATGTGGATCCCGGCCAGGTCACCCTCCGGGGCGTACGCCACCTGCCACCACTCGCGCGGTGACGGGCACCAGTGGAAGAACTCCAGCTCCTCCCGCGCCGCCTGGTCCAGGCCGCCCTCGGCGACGGCGCGCAGAGCGTGCGCGTCCAGCGTCGCCGAGTGGATGCGGCGCAGCGCGTCGAAGAACACGGCGTCGTCCGGCTCCGCCGCGAACGTCAGCCGTCCCGGCCGCTCGGGCAGGCCGCACTCCGGTGTCCAGCGGTACATGTACCGCTCGACCAGCACCTCGTAGCCGGCCGCCCGCGCGGCCCGCAGCCGGGTCTCCCACGCGGCGCGCGCGACGGGGTCGTCCCGCCAGCCGGCGGGCAGATTGATCTCCAGCTCGACCTGGAAGGGGGCGGTGCGCAGCAGTTCGGCGCCCGCCTCCTCCTCGCCCTCGGCGACGTCGAACCAGTTGACGTTGACGGGGGTTTCGTCGTCGGCACCGCCCCACCAGGCACCGCGCGCGACGACTTCGCCGTCGCGCAGTGCCACCCGCTTCCACTCGGGCCGGTGCGTGTTGCGGGCGTGCGCCGCCCGCGCGCCGAGGGGGTCGGGCAGGGTGTCGAAGAGATGGGCGTCGCTCGGGTCGAGCGCGTGGATGACCGTGTCGGTCATGGGAGGGGTCCTCCGGGAAGCTGTGCGGTGAAGCGCTCCCGGTCAGGCCAAGGACGCCGGGGAAAGGCAACGGGAGCGCGGGGAACGTGAGTTGTGCACGGCGCTCGCCTCCCTTCCGCTGTCGTGGGCGTCGGTGCACAACGTTAGGCGGCCCCCGGCGACGGTGTCCAGCGGTTTCCGTGTGAGGCTGGCCCCCGGCACACCGATCTCAGGGGGACCACCAACGTGCACGCGCCGAGCCTTCCCGAAGACCTCGACCACCCCGCCCGCCTCTGGGCACGGGCCGTCACCTTCGCGCTGGTGGAGGGGGCGTGCCGCGACGGCCGGCCCGAACACGACCTCGACGAGCACGGGTTGTGGTGCCACAGCACCGGCGCGGGCGGCTGGTGGCGGCTGACCCGGGTCGACGGCGGGCATGCCGTCCTCGCCGGTCAGGACCCGGACGGCAGCCACACCCATGTCGACGGGCAGCGGATCGACTTCCTCGCCGGGGGCCCCGACTGGCTGCCGTGGGAGCTGTTGCGCGACGACGCCGACGGCAACCTGCTGGGCTTCGTCCTCTGGTGGGAGGACGGCGCCTGGCACCGCGTCCCCTACCCGGAGCAGCTCACCGAGGACGGCCTCGAAGGCGCGGCGCCCTGGGTGGACTCGGAAGCGGAGTTCCAGGCCCTCACGGCAGCGCTCGCCGGCGCCGACCGGCTGACGCGGGACCGGCGGCGTGCCCTGGACGAGGCCGTCACCCGGTTCCGTGCGCGCGCGGAGGACCGCGCCGTGGACCGCGCCGCCGTGGCGGCGCTCCTCGCCGCCGCCCTGCCGGACGGCGTGCCGCCCGAGCGGCTGGAGGCGGCGGTGGACCTGGCGCGCCGCGCCGGGGTGTGCGGCGTGTGGACATGGGGTGACGCCCGTTGATCGTTCCTGAGCGGTCCGCGGGCGAGGACGCACCGGGCGGCCGCCGGCTGCGCCGGACGGGCGACCGTTTCCGTGACCGGGTCCGCCGGGGCGTCGTTGGCCGGGCATGCCACGTACCGCCAAGCGAGCACTCGCGCTGCTCGCCCTCACCGGGGCCACCCTGGCCGCCTCCGCGACCGCCCACGCCGAGTCGCTCAACGGAGGACTGATCGACAAGGTCCACGTCGGACTCGACGGCAGGCTCGGCCGGCACGTGCTGGACGAGGCCGTGCACACGGTCGACACCGTGCAGTCCCAGGCATCGATCCGGCCGGGCGGCGACGGCCGCTGAGTCAGCAGAGGACCACGCACGCGGCGGCCGGGACCTCCACCGCGCCGCCGCGCCGCGGCTCACCGCTGTCCGGGTCCACGTCGAACCAGGTCACGTCGCCGGACCACTCGTTGGCGACGTACAGCGTCCGGCCCGACGGACCGGCCACCAGGTCGCGCGGCCAGACGCCGCCGCAGTCCACGGCATTCGTGAGCCGCGGCTTCTCCGCCCCGTCCGCGAGGGAGAACGTCAGGACGGTGTCGGCGCCCCGCACCGCGGCCCGGACGAACCGGCCGTCGCCCGCGACGGAGACCACCGAGGGGTACGGCCGCTCACCGGCGGGGGCGCCCTCGGGGTCGATCGCCACCTCCGCCAGTGGCTCCAGACGCCCGGCCGCCGGATCCCACCGGCACACGGTCATCTGCGGCTCCAGCTCGTGCAGGACGTACACCACCTCACCGCCCGGGTGGAAGGCGAGGTGCCGCGGCCCCGAGCCGGGCCGCAGCGCGGTCTCCGCGTGCACCCGGAGCCCCCCGGTGGCCGGGTCGGCCGCGCAGACCCGCACCCTGTCGGTGCCCAGGTCCACGCCGAGCACCCACCGTCCGCCCGGGGCGGGCAGCACCTGGTGGGCGTGCGGCCCCCGTTGCCGCTCGGCGTCGGGGCCGGAGCCGTGGTGGATCAGCACCTCGGGCGGCCCCGCGAGGCTGCCGTCGGAGCGCACCGCGAGGCTGCTGACGCTGCCCGAGCCGTAGTTGGCGGTGAACAGCCGCCCGCCCGTCACGGAGAGGTGCGTGGGGCCGGAGCCGGCGACGCCGACCGCCGGGCCGAGCGGGGCGAGGCTGCCGTCCGTCCCGGTACGGAACGCCGCGACCGTACCGGGGTCGGTGTCGCCGGCCGCGTACAGGATCCCGGTAGCGGGGTCGAGGGCGAGGCAGGAGGGGTTGGTGACGGTGTCGACGCTGGTACGGGGGGTCAGCGCCCCGGTGTCCGGGTCGACGGCCGCGACCGTGATGCCGCGGCCGCCTCCCGAGGTGAACGAGCCGATGTACGCCCAGTGCACGCGATACCCTTCCTGCCGTTCCACGACTGGCTGGGCACTGTAGGCACGGGCCGCCCCGTCAGGCGCCGTACACGCCGACCTCCCGAAGCGAGTAGCCCCGTTCGGTCCCGCGTTCGAGGCCCGTGACGCGGACGAAGCGGGCCGGCACGGCGGTGAACCGCGCGGTGTCGAGGCCGCCGTCACCGGCGGTGGTGGACCAGACGGTCCGCCACTCGTTCCCGTCCGTGGACACCTCGACGCGGTACGCCTTGCCGTACGCCCGCTCCCAGTCGAGCGTGACCCGCGCGACGGTGCGCGCGGCGCCCAGGTCGACGCCGAGCCACTGCGGGTCCCGCCAGTCGCTCGCCCAGCGGGTGCCGGGGTCGCCGTCCACGGCGCGGCCGGGCGCGTAGCTGGTGAACGGGTTCCACTCCGACGAACTTGCCGACGCCGTCGAGCCGGCGGCCAGGTTCTCGGCGCGGTGCCGCTCGGAGCCGCCCCAGGTGGTGAGGTAGGACTCGGCGCCCCGGAAGAGGTCGTCGATGACGTCCTGGCCGCCGGTGACCCGGATGTCCTCCAGCCAGTCCGGCACCAGGCCGTAGTGGGCGGCGCCGTCGGTGTTGACGTCCCAGGTGCGTTCACCGGTGGTCTGCCGGTCGACGAGCGAGCCGCCGTCGGCGCTGCGGAACGGGTACCGCACGGGGTTCGGGGTGTCGGCGCCCCGCGGCCCCGGCCAGCCGCCGACGCCGTTCATGTCGGTGCCGTAGCCGTACCCGGCGCCGTACTTCTCGCGCAGGGCGTCGGTGCGCCGCGCCTCGGCGGTGAACGTCTCGGCGCCGTGCATGTACTGGGCGACGAACCCCCCGAGGCGGTACACCCGCTCCGTCCAGTCGATGTCCATCCAGCTGTGCGAGGACAGGACGCCGGGGTACGACGCGGACTCCAGCACGTCCAGGACGCGGCCGGTCGCCTTCACGCTCATGTGATCGATCTCGATCATCATCTTCCGCTGCATCATCCCGCGCAGGGCGTACTCGCCCAGCGCGGTCAGGCCGCGGGTGTTGCAGCGCGCGTCGGCGGCGTACGCCGGCACCGAGACGCCCGGCGGGAGCTTCTTCTCCGCCTCGGCGGCCGGCGCGCCGCCGATGGGGTTGTCGGCCTGCGGCCCGGCGCATTTCTCGGTCTTCCAGAACGTCCCCGTCGACAGGAACTGGCCCACGTTGATGGCCGTGCCGAGGCTGCCGGAGTCGAACCGGACGCCGCACAGGGCGTTGTCGAACTTGTGGCACAGGAACATGCTGCGGACACCGAGCGCGTACAGCTCGTCGAGGCCCCGGTCGATGTCGGCCCGGTCGCACTGCGGGACGTCGAGGATCTGCTTGCAGCCGAACGGCTCGGAGGTCTCCACGCCCAGGACGACGGCCAGTTTGCCCTGCTCGATCACCTCGCGGGCCTGGGCCGAGTCGGTGACGACCCGGAACCAGCCCTTGCCCGGGCCGCCGTACATCCGGTCGACGAAGGTCTGCATCTCGTACGTCCTGCGCGCCTGGAGGCGGATCGAGGTCATCTCGTCACAGCTCCGGTCCTTGAAGAAGTAGACCGAGCAGATCACCCCGTTCGTGACGAGGTCGTTGACCAGCACGCGCTGGCCGCCGCGCCAGGCCCGTTCTACCCAGGCGTAGTAGTTCTGCTGGTGAGTCAGCGAGTCGTGGGCGGGCCAGTCCTCGAACGTGGGCCAGCCGTCGGGGTCGTGCCTGCCGTCGCCGCCCTTGGTGATGAAGTCGAAGACCGCGAGGGAGCCGTCGGGGTAGTGCTCGGGGCAGTCCTCGAGCGCGTCGGCGACGCCCAGTTCGGAGAAGGGCTTGCCGCAGATCAGCCGGCCGCCGAAGGCCTCGTTGGACATCAGGTGGTCGTGCGCGTCGACGAAGCCCCTGACCCGTCCCTGGGCGTCGGTGCCCTTGAACGGTTCGCCGGTGACGCCGATTCGGGAGTCGGGGGCGGGCCGCGCGACCGGATCCCACCAGCCTGACCCGTCCCCGGCGCCCGTGGCCCCCGGGGCGGGGCCGAGCGTCAGCAGGGTGAGGGCCAGGGACAGTACCGCGAGAACCGTGAGCCTGCCGTGCGAGCGCAATGACATGGTCGTCACCCGTGTTCCAGCCGGAAGCGGCACCGTCGGGGAGCCGGGCGCCCGACGGCCGACCGACCCCACGCGGTGATTGTCATGTCCGTATAAATCACGCGCGCGACGAGGATCGCGGCCGGCGGGTGAGCAGTCAAGAGCGGCGACGGTCGTGCCTCGGAACGTTTTCGCGCTGAACCGGGCCGTCCGCGGGGGATGCCCGTGATCCGGCCGCCACGTGGACCCGCGCCGCGGACCGCTGACCCGCGCCCGTGCGTCGAGTACGGCCGGCGTCGCGCCGGTCACCGCTCTCCCGTCCACGAGCGCCGTCGCCGGCGGCCCCGGCCGGAAACCCGCCGTGGCACCGCCACCGCCGCTGCCACGGCCATCCCGCCACGCGACCGCACCGGCGAGGTGATCCCACCCCCTCGGCCCGCCCCGTCGACGTAGGGTCTCGGTATGGTGCACGTACTGAGCAGCAGGGTTCTGCTGCGCCCCCGTGATCCGCACGCCTCCCGCGTCTTCTACGGCGAGACCCTGGGCCTCGCCGTCTACCGGGAGTTCGGTACCGGCCCGGAGCGCGGGACCGTCTACTTCCTCGGCGGCGGGTTCCTCGAGGTGTCCGGCCGCTCGGACGAGCCGCCGACCGGGACGCTGCGGCTGTGGATGCAGGTCGCCGACTGCGCGGCTGCCCACGACGAGCTGGCCGGCCGGGGCGTGGAGGTGCTGCGGGCGCCGGTGCGGGAGCCCTGGGGCCTGATCGAGATGTGGATCGCCGATCCGGACGGCCATCGCATCGTGCTGACCGAGGTGCCCGAGGACCACCCGCTGCGCTACCGCCCCTGACGCGAGCCGGCCGGCGCGTATCCACGGTGGCGTCAGAACGTGCAGGTGGGCACCCCGTCCAGCCACGCCGACCCCTGGATGTAGACGTTGGTGACCCACGCCCGGTAATCGGGCAGGTAGGACCAGGCGTCATTGGTGTAGCCGTCCGAGGTGACCGTCTCCGCGTGCTTCTGGCACTGCACGCGGATCGTCGTCGGGCCGGGGAAGGCGTACACGCGCGTGGCCTTGGCGGACGGCTGCGCCTTGGTCCACACGCCGGCGCCCCAGGTCCGGAAGATGTGACCGGTCGCCGGTCCGGGGTCCACCCGGACGGCGCCGAAGTACCCGCCGTCCAGGCGGACGTCGCTGACCATCAGCTTGGTGCCGGACTGCCGGGCCTCCACCATCCTGCCGTCGCCGAGGTACAGGGCGATGTGGTGCGGCTTCTGCGACGTGCCCCAGACCAGCAGGTCCCCGGGGACCAGCGGGGCGAGGCCCTGGGCCGCGGTGAAGCGCTGCGCGGCGCGGTGCGTGTAGAACTGGGCGCCGGCCACCCCGTTCAGCAGGTCCTCGCCGGTCGCCTCGGCGTACGCGTGGCGTACCAGTCCGGAACAGTCGAAGCCGAGCCGCTCCGGGTCGTGCTCGCTGGCGGGGTCGGTCGGGTCGACCCGCCCGTACGTCGGGCCGGGCTTCGCGCCGTGCCCGCCGCCCCACGTGTACCAGACACCCGCCGCCACCTGCGCGCACGCGGCGGCCACGGCGCGCTCGGCCGCCGCGGAGGCTCCGGGCGCCCGGACGGCGCACGGGCCTGCGGCGGCCGGCACGGGCGACGGCGCCCAGAGGAGGACAGCGACCAGACCGAAGAGACTCGCGATGAGAGTGGAGCGGCGAAGCATCCTTGACCTCGTTCCGTGGAGACGTACCTGCCTGGTGAGCAGCCTGCGGGCGGTGACCCGCGGCCGTCGAGGTCCCGGCGGCGCCCCACCCGGACGGGCAACGGGAAACACCCGGGAAACCCCGGCGGCGAGGGCGGTCTCAGCGGCCGGCACAGACCTCGTCCACGCCGACGGCCGGATCCGGCAGCAACCGCTCCCGCTCCTTCGGCCCGATGCGCTGCCGCACCCGGCAGATCTCCGTCAGCCGGGTCCCGACGTCCAGGTCCCACAGCCGCACGGTGCCGTCGTTGCTGCTGCTGGCCACCGTCCGCCCGTCACGGGAGAACGCGATGCCCCACACCGCGTTCGTATGACCCGTCAGAGCCGCCCACAGCCGGCGCCCCGCCACGTCCCACAGCCGGACCGTGCGGTCGTTGCCGCTGCTCGCCAGGGTCCGCCCGTCCGGGGAGAAGGCGATGCCCCGCGCGGAACCGGTGTGGCCGGTCAGCGTCCCCACACAGCGGCGCGACCGGGCGTCCCACAGCCGGACCGTGCCGTCGTTGCCGCTGCTGGCGAGCATCCCGCCGTCCGGACCGAACGTCACGCCCCGGACCGCGCCCGTGTGACCGGTGAGCGCCGCCAGCGGCCTGCGGGAGGCCACGTCCCACAGCCGTACGGTCAGATCGTCACCGGCGCTCGCCAGCGTCCGCCCGTCCGGGCTGAACGCGACGTCGTTGACGAAGTCGGTGTGGCCCGTCAGGGCGGCCGAGGACCGGCGCGACGCCACGTCCCACAGGCGGACCGTGCCGTCGGACCCGGCCGACGCCAGCGTCCGCCCGTCCGGGGCGAAGACCACCGAGAACACGTCCCCCCGCGTGCCGGTGAGCGTGGCGGGCGGCCGGCGCGACGCCACGTCCCACAGGCGGACCGTGCCGTCGGACCCGGCCGACGCCAGCGTCCGCCCGTCGGGCGCGAAGGCCACCGAGAACACCGTCTCGCGGTGGCCCGTGAAGGTCGCCACCACCCGGCGCCCCGCCACGTCCCACAGCCGCACCGTGTGGTCGGCGTCGGCGGTGGCCAGCAGCGTCCCGTCCGGGCTGTACGCCGCCTGCCAGATCTCGGTGAGCGGATGCGACGTCAGGACCGAACCCCGCAGGTCCCACAGCGCCACCGACCGGTCGAACCCGGCCGTGGCCAGCACCGCGCCGCCCGGATCCACGGCGACCCCGAGCACGTAGTCGGTGTGGCCGGTCAGCGTCACGGCCGGCCGCCCGCTGCGCACGTCCCACAGCCGCGTCGTCCCGTCACCGCCCGCGCCGACCGCCATCGTGCCGTCCGGCGTGAAGGCGACGCCGTTGACGTCGTCGTCATGCCCCGCCAGCACCCGCACGGGACGGCGCCGCGCCACGTCCCACAGCCGCACCGTCCGGTCCACGCCCCCGCTGGCGACCGTCCGCCCGTCCGGGGCGAACGCGGCGCCGAGCACCTCGTCGGTGTGCCCCCGCAGCACGGCCGGCGGCCGGCCGCCCGTGACGTCCCACAGCCGTACGGTCCGGTCGGAGCCCGCCGACACCAGCGTCCGCCCGTCCGGGGCGTACGCCAGGGCGTTGACCCGCCCCACATGGCCGGTGAGGAACGCCACGGCCCGCGCTCCGGCCGCGTCCCACAACTGGACCGTGCCGTCGGCCCCCGCGACCGCCAGGGTCCGCCCGCTCGGCGCGAAGGCCACGGCCCGCGCCCCGGTGGTGCGCGCCGGCAGAACCGTCGCCCCCGCCCGCCGCCCGGCCGTGTCCCAGAGGCGTACGGGCCCGTCCGTGGACGTGACCGCGAGCGTCCGCCCGTCCGGGGCCAGGGCGACCCCGCGCACCCGCCCGCGGACGGCGTAGCTCGCGATCGTCCGGCGGTCGGCCATCCGCCACAGCCGTACCGTGCCGTCCGAACTCGCCGACGCCAGCAGCCCGCCGCCCGGCGCGAAGGCCACCGCGTTGACCGGCCCGCGATGGCCGCGGAGGCGGGCGGTGAACGCCAGCGACTGGGTGCTCAGCAGCGCCCCGCGCGCCTCGGTCGTGGCCTCCGTGCGGTAGGCCTCCTCGGCCAGCAGCATGGACGCCTCCGGCTGACCGGAGGCCAGGGAGGTGGACCGCACGGCGAGCGCCTGGGATCGCGCCACGCGCTCCTGGCCGAGGGCGCCCGCCCGCTGCTGGTAGGCCACGCCCCCGGCGGTCAGGGCGAGGGCCAGCAGCACGACGAGGGTGGCGAGCATCCGCTGCTGCCACCTGACCTGGCGCCTCGCCTGCTCCGCCCGGCCCTCCTCCTCCGCCCGGCTCGCCAGCAGGAACGCCGCTTCGCGGTGGCCGAGCCTGCTCGCGCCGTCGAGCTCGTCGGCCCGCGCGCGTACGGTGTCCAGCCGGGTCCCGCGGTAGAGGACGGACGGGTCGTGTCCCTCGCGCTCCCACTCCTCGGCGGCGTGCGCCAGTTGCTGGTGGATCAGCAGCCCGGCCCGGTCGGCTTGGATCCAGCCGTGCAGCCGGGGCCAGGCGTGGAGCAGGGCCTCGTGGGTGATCTCGACGGTGTCGCTGTCCATCGTGATCAGCCGGGCCCGTACGAAGGCGTCGAGGGCGGCCCCCGCGCCCTCCGCGTCCGCCAGCTGCTCCAGCAGCGCCGTCCGGCTCATCCGCCGCCGGGTGGCCCCGGCCCCGTCGGCGACGTGGACCAGCCGCACCAGGATCCGGCGGAGGGTCCGCTGCTCGGCCGGGTACAGGCGGGCGAACACGTCATCGGCCGTGCGGGCGACCGCCCCCTGGATGCCGCCGGTGTCCTCGTACCCGGCGACGGTCAGGGTGGCGCCCTCGCGCCGCAGCCAGGTGGCCATCAGCGCGTGGGAGACCAGCGGCAGGGCGCCGGACGGGGCGCGCTCCGGCGAACCCGCCGGGTCCGTCGAGCCCGCGTCGTCGCGCAGGCCCGCGTCCCGCAGCAGCAGGGGGACCAGCCCCGGTTCGAGCGTGACGCCCGCGAGCCGCGCCGGGCGCGTGATGGACTCGCACAGTTCGGCCACCGACATCGGGGGCAGTACGAAGAGCCCCTCGGTGAAGAGCGACGCCGGTTCGGGCAGGTCCAGGCACCTGCCGGTGAAATCGGCCCGTACGCCGATCACCACGAGGGCCGCGTCGTACCCGGTGGTCTCCGGCCGGGAGGTGGCGAGGGTGGTGAGCACGCGGACGAACGCGCGCCGCTCGTCCTCGTCGCAGCAGAGCGTGAACAGCTCCTCGAACTGGTCGACGACGAGCACCGGCCGGACGGGCGGTGGGCGGCGCCCTCCGCCCCCCGGCCCGTCCTCCCGCCCCCCGGCCGCCGCCTCCGGCCGGCCGTCCGGCCGCTCGCCGCCCGGCCCGCGGGCGTCCCCCGGAGCCCGCTCGTCCCTTGGTGTCCGCTCGTCGCGCGGTTCGCGGGCGCCCGGCACCGTCCGGCGGTCCGGTGACGGGGAGCCAGTCAGCCGGCGGACGGCTTCGAGCAGTACCTCCGGCCGGTCGCGCAGTTGGCGCGTACTGACGCCGAGATCGCTTCCCAAAGCCTTGGCGGTGCGGTCCAGCAGCTCCTGGAGCGGCTGATGGGTGGGTGTGCACATCACCAGCGGCCACCCGTCGGCGCCCGCCGTCGGGAAGCCGCCCGGGCGCCGGAGAGCCGGTACGAGACCGGCGTTCAGCAGCGACGACTTGCCCGCGCCGGACGGCGCGACGACCAACAGCGGTCCGGCGCCGAGCCGTTCGAAGACCCGCTCGATCAACGAGGCCGTCACCCGCTCCCGGCCGAAGAACCACCCCGCGTCCTGCGGGCCGAACGCCGAAAGGCCGCGGTAGGGGCAGTTGTCGTCCGGCCGGTGCTCCGGAGGGCGGGGCGCCGGCGCCTCCCGCACCAGGCGCAGCAACTCGCCCTCCGCGCGCAGGACCTGGTCGCATCGGCGTGCCACGTCGATGGTGACCCGTTTGGCACCGGTCTCGATCTTGCTCAGATAGCCCTTGCTGTAGTGCGTCTGACGCGCTATGTCGGCCAGAGACAGCCCGCGTTGCAGTCGCAGGTGTCTCAGCCGCGCGGAGAAGGACATCGCCGTGCCGTCGGGCAACTCGTGCGGGCGGTCGGTCATCCGTCCGCGATCCGGATCCCCCAAAGCATCCCCCATGGCCAGGTGCGCCCAGATTGTGAGATGACAGCAGCCCAGGCTACAGCGGGGGTCCGACAGCGGACCGGACCATTCGTCCGGTGTGGCGTAAACAGGACTTCCGGAGTCGCCGGGTCGGCGGCTCCGGAAGCTGTCCACGATGCCGGGAGGCTCGGGGTTACGGCTGGAGGGTGATCGAGTTGATCGGCGTCATGTCCTTGTCGATGTACTGGTTGGCCGGGAGGTAGCCCTGGCAGCCGGTGCCGTTGTACCCGGTGCAGGTCCGGACGGTGGCCCCGCCGGTCTGGTTGTTCAGGATGCGGTACGTCCCGTACATGTTGCTGAGGTTGTGGGCCCCGTACGTGTAGTACCGGTGCGTCGGGCGGTCGTTGTTCCAGCCCGCACCCGGGTACAGACAGACGTACCCCGACGCGCACCCGTGGCTGGCGGCGGCCTCCGCCGCCTGGGCCTGGGTGGCGGTGACCGTGGTCATCGTCCCGATGGCGAGCGCGAGTGCCGCGGCGGTCCTCATCATCTTCACCTTGCGCACGTTTCCCCCTTGGCGGGTCCTGCGGTGTGCTGACGACATCAGACTGTCCGCGGCCCCCGCCGAGGTGAACGGGTTTCCCGTTGCCCTTCGCGCCGCTCCCCGGGAAACCACCGGTGACCAGCCGTCCGGGAGCGGCAAGTCAACGGCCTCGGAGGCCCGCCACCGGGACGACGGGGCACCGGCGTCCGACGAGCCGCGCGCGGCCGGGGCAGCCGGCCGTGCCGGGCCATCCGCTGCCGCGGCCGGGGCGTACCGGAACTGGTGGACGGGGCCGAACCGTGTGGTGCGGCCACGAGGAGGCGGCCACGGCCGGCACCGGACCGCCGCAGCACGACGGTGGGCGACGGCGTCGGCGGGGAGGGCGGAGACACCGCACGGCGAGCGGCGGGCGGCGGGTCGGCCGTGGAGGTGCGGTCGCGGCCGGGGCGATCCCGGCGTGAGCGGGTCCGTCCCGGCGGGGTCAGCACCAAGGGGCGGGGAAGGTGGGGCAGGAGTGCTGTTCCTGGGCCGAGTTGCACCGGATGCCGTGGGCCGGCTCCCGGAACTGGGCGGGATCACGGGGCTCCCGTTCCCTTCTCACGGAGCGGCAGGCCGGTAACCCGAGTAAGACGGTCAGCCCCGCGTCCGTCTCACGGTCCGTCCAGTGGTCGCTGCCCGACTCTTCGATCACGCGACTGCCCTCCGATGCACGAGTACGTGCTCAGCACCGTAGAAGCCGGGCGGGCACAGCACATCCTCCGCTGTGCGTATCCCTGCCGGGTACGTCAGGCCGCCGCGTCCGCGAGCAGGCGTGCCAGGGGCCCGGGGACGCACGCCGGTTCCAGCCGCCGGACGAGCGCCCGCGCGTACTGCGCCTTGCGGCCGCTGTGCGTGCCCATGAACCGGTGCAACTGCTGTTCGACGGCCCGCTCCCGCTGCGCGGGCTGGTTCCGGAAGGTACGGAACGCCCGCCACTCGCCCTCGTCGACGATGACCTGCCGGACCGTCCCGGCGCCCACCGCCCGTATCAGCTCGTCCTCCAGGTCGGCCACGCACACGTGGAAACCGCGCCGCTCCAAGTCGGCGCGGCCGTGGGCGTCGCCGAGCCCGGCCCGCTCCAGCCCGCGCCGGAACCAGTGCTCCTCCGCGGCGTCGCACAACCCCGCCACGTCCAGGCCGAGCCCCCGCGGACCGAGGACCTCCAGGAACCGCCCGATGCTCGTCACACCGCCGAGCGGTACGACGGGGAACCCCTCGGCGTCCAGATCGCGGCCCAGGCACGCGGCCAGCGTCTCGACCGCCACGCGGTCGCTGGGGCCCTCGACGAGGAGGACCCTCCTGGGGCGGACGCGGGCGGCCAGTTCCCGGGCGCTCTCGGCGGCCGAACGCGCGCCCTGACCGCCCGCCGCCCAGGCGATCGCGGCCGACCGGAAACCCTCGACATCGTCCATCCCCGCCAGTCTCGCAAAGACGCGCGAACGGCGTGGCCGAATTTCCGCCCCGCCGAGGCCGGTGATTACACCGATGCCGCACCGTCCGGCCCGCCGTGACAGTGGCACCCCCACCCGCCACGGCGCGGCGGACCGGCCGCACCGGTACGTACGCGCCACGACAGAGAGGACGACTCCGTCGTGCACCGGAACAGCATCAACACATCCCCCGCACCCACCCCCGCCCCCGCCGAGGGCAGGCGCCGCCGGCGGCCGGTCGTCGCGGCCCTGGTGGCGTTCCTGGCCGTCGCCGGACTGAACACCGCCATGTCCCCGGGCGCCCAGGCGGCGGACAACCCCTACGAGCGGGGCCCCGCCCCGACCACGGCGAGCATCGAGGCCGTGCGCGGCCCGTACGCGGTCTCGCAGACCACCGTCTCCTCGCTCAGCGTCACCGGCTTCGGCGGCGGCACCATCTACTACCCGACCACCACCAGCGACGGTACGTTCGGGGCGGTGGCGATCTCGCCGGGCTTCACCGGCACCCAGTCGTCCATCGCCTGGCTCGGGCCGCGCCTGGCCTCCCAGGGCTTCGTCGTCTTCACCATCGACACGAACACCACCGTCGACCAGCCCGACAGCCGGGGCCGCCAGCTGCTCGCCGCGCTCGACCACCTGACGCAGCGCAGCACGGTCAGAAGCCGGATCGACAGCACCCGTCTCGGTGTCATGGGGCACTCCATGGGCGGCGGCGGCACCCTGGAGGCGGCCAAGACCCGGCCCTCCCTCCAGGCGGCCATCCCGCTCACCGGCTGGAACACCGACAAGACGTGGCCCGAACTCCGGACGCCCACGCTGCTCATCGGGGCCGACGGTGACACGATCGCCCCGGTGGCCACGCACTCCGAGCCGTTCTACGAGTCGCTGCCGGCCACGCTCGACAAGGCGTACCTGGAGCTGAACAACGCCACCCACTTCACCCCGAACACCTCCGACACCACGATCGCGAAGTACAGCGTCTCGTGGCTCAAGCGGTTCATCGACAACGACACCCGCTACGAGCAGTTCCTGTGCCCGATACCGCGCCCCAGCCTGTCCATCGAGGAGTACCGCGGCAACTGCCCGCACACCTCCTGACCGCCGCCCCGGTGGCGACCGCGACCCCCTGGGCGCGGTCGCCACCGGGCCGCGTTGTGCTCATGCACAGAGTTGCCCCGCCACCCTTGGGAACATGCCCAGCGATACGGCCTCCCGCGAGTGGTCTTCCCAGCTCGCAGCGGCTGGAGAAGCCGTACGGCCCAGGTGGACGCAAGGCTTCCGGCACTCCTTACGCGCAAGTAACGTGAGGGGCGTGACCACGAACACGACCACCGGGACCTCGCCGCGCCTGCACGGCCGCGACACCGAACTGGACGTTGTGGCCGCCCTGTCGGAACGCCTGTCGGCCGGCCGGTCGGGCGTGCTGCTCGTCGCCGGCGAGCCGGGACGCGGCCGGTCCGCCCTCCTGGACCGGGCGGTACGCGACGTCACCGCCGGAACCGTCCTGCACACCCGCGCCGCGCCCGCCGAGCGCCACCTCGCCCACAGCGGGCTGCACGCGCTGCTGAGCAGCGCCCCCGCCTTCGCCGCCCGAGCCCTTCGCCCCGCGACCGGCACCGGCACCGGCATCGTCACCGGCGACGACACCGGTACCGCGCCCGGCGGCCTCCTGGGCGCCGGCCTGCCGCCGACCGGCCTCCTGGACCTGCTGCGGCGCACCTGCCCCCACCGGCCCCTTCTCCTCTGCGTCGACGACGCGCACCTGTGGGACCCCCTGTCGCGCGCCGCCCTGGGCTTCGCCGCGCGGCGCGTCGACTCGGTGCCCGGCGTCGGACTGCTGCTGTCGGTGGCCGCCCACCGGGCCGGGGCCCCCGACTTCGCCGGACTGCCCGCCGTCCACCTCGGCCCGCTCACCGAGCACGCGGCGGGCGCGCTGCTGGACGACCTGACCCTCGGCGCCGCCGACCCCCTCGTACGTGGCGAACTGCTCCGCGAGGCCGAGGGCAACCCCGCGCTCCTCACCGCCCTGGCCGGCCGGTTGTCGCCGGCGCAGCTCGCCGGGCACGCCCCGCTGCCCCGGCCGCTCGCGGACGGGCCGGCCCTGACGCGCGTCGTGGGCGGCCGGCTGGCCGAACTGCCCCTCACCACGCGCGACCTGCTGTTACTGGTGGCCGCCGCCCACGAGTACCACCCGGACGGCTGCGGCGCCGACGCGGCCCCGGTGCTGCGGGCCGCCCGCGCCGCCGGTCTCGGCCCGGCCGTGCTGGACGCCGCCGAGCGCGCCGGGGTGGCGCGGGGAGCGGGCGACCGCGTCCGGTTCGACGACCCGTTGGTGCGCCGTGCCGTGTACCGGGGCGCCCCGCCGGCCCGGCGGCGCGCGGCACACGCGCGGCTCGCCGCCGTCCTCGACGGTGACCGCGACCGGCTGGCCCACCTGACGCACCGAGCCCTGGCCGCCGACGGCACAGACGCGGAACTCGCCGCCGACCTGGCGGCCGCCGCGACCGCCCCCACCGTCCGGGCGGAACCCCTGCAGCGGTCCCTGGCGCTGGCCCGGGCGGCCGACCTCACCGCCGCGCCACACCTCCGCGCCGCCCGGCTGACGGCCGCCGCCGAGTACGCCCGGCTGGGCGGCCGCCCCCGCCGGGCCGGGGAACTGCTGGCGGCGGCCCGGGAGGCGGCGGCCGGCCACGACGCGGCGCGGGGCGGCGCGGAACTCGTGCGCGGGGCCCTCGCCCTGCGGGACGGACCCGTGGCCGACGCGCACGAGGCGCTGCTGCTGGCCGCCGCGCTGCTCGACCCGTACGACCCGGAGGGCGCCCGGGGTGCCAGGTTCGGCGCCATGGAAGCGGCGTGGGCCGCGGGAGACATCGCCTCCTGCCTGGCCGACCTCGACCGCGAGCCCGCCGGCCCCGCCCCGGGCGACGACGACTTCCGGGCCGGGATGCTGGCCGCGCTGAGGGGCCGGTTCGGGGACGCGCGCGGACCGCTGGGGCGGGTGCTCGACCGGGCCGCGGGCGACGACGACCCGGTGCGGCTGCTGCGCGCCGGGGTGGCGGCCCTGGTCGTCGGGGACATCGCCGGCGCGTGCCGCGTCAACGCGCGGGCGCTGGCGGCGGCCCGGGCGCGCGACATCGCCACCCTGGTCCCGCAGGCCCTCGAACACCTCGCCTACGCCGAGCTGCGCGCCGGGCGGCACGCCCGCGCCCGCGCCCACGCCGAGGAGGGCCTGCGCACCGCCCACCGGTCGGGCCAGCGCAACATCGTGGCCCACCACCACGCCGTCCTGGCCCTGGTGGCCTCGATCGAGGGCGATCGAGCCGCGCTCACCGCCCACGCCGACGCGGCCCTCGGGATCGCCGGTCCGCACGGCCTCGTCCAGGCCGCGTCCCTCGCCGAATGGGCCCGCGCCCGTGCGGACCTGGGCCGCGGCATGGCCCTGGACGCGGCCGCCCGGCTGGGCCCGCTGGTGCGGCCGGGACACCGGCACGGTCACTTCGCCGTACGGATGCTCATGGCGCCCTGCTTCGTGGAGGCCGCCGTGCTCGCGGGGGAGGGCGGCGCCGACGCCGGCACCGCCGTGCAGGAGTTCGCCGGCTGGGTGGCCCAGGGCGCCGATCCGCAGGCCCCCGCGCAACTGGCCCGCTGCCGCGCGCTGCTGGCCCCGCCGTCCGAGGCGGAGGCGCTGTACGCGTATGCGCTCACCGGGCACGAAAGGGCGGGCGGCGACTTCGAGCGGGCCCGCACGCTGCTGCTCTACGGCAAGTGGTTGCGGCGCCGGCGAAGGCCCCGCGAGGCGCGGGGCCGGCTGAAGGACGCGCTGTACGCCTTCGAGCGTTCCGACGCCACCGAGTGGGCCGAGCAGACCCGGGCCGAACTGCGGGCGACGGGCGGGGCGGCGGCACGGGAGACGGCCGCTCCGCTGGCCGGCCTCACTCCGCAGCAGCTGCGCATCGCCCGGTGCGTCGCCGAGGGGGCGACCAACCGCGAGGTGGCCCTGCGGCTCTCCATCAGCCCCCGTACCGTCGACCACCACCTGCGCAACGTCTTCGCGCTCCTGGGGGTCCGTTCCCGCGTCGAACTGTCCCGGCTGGTGGCCCGGGAGGAGGCCGTCACCGCCGGATGACCGCCCCGGCCGGTGCACCGGCGCCGCCGTGCGGCGGCTCCTGCGGGACATCGACGCCACCGGCCACCCGCTGCGCGGCGTGGTGCACTGCGCCACGCACCTGGCCCGGACACCGCCGGGAGGTGAACCGGGGGAACGGCCGGGCCCGGGTCGTAGCCGCCGTCGTGGCGGGCGGTGGCGCCGGCCGTGGACGGCGAGGCCGGCCCCGGGTCTCAGCCCGGCACCGGCGTGAGGACCACGAAGTCCGCGCCGGCCGGGTCGACGCAGACGGCGAGGCGGCCGACGTCCGGCGCGTCCTCGGGGCCCATCTGGACGGTGCCGCCCTTCTCCCTGACCTTGGCGACCGTCGCGTCGCAGTCGGTGGAGCCGAACACGGGGTGCCAGTAGGGGCGGCCGCCGGTGAGGGTGAGCGCGTCGGCCGGGAGCTGCATGAGACCGCCGTGCATCCGCTCGGGCGGCAGGCCGGACGGCGTGATCAGGGAGTACGTCCCACCGCCGCCCGGCAGGTCCAGGTCCTGCGTCTGCCAGCCGAACAGGCTGCCGTAGAAGTCCTTGGCTGCGGCCAGGTCCGTCGTGTAGAGCTCGGTCCAGCCCAGGCTGCCCGGGCCGTCCACCGCCTCCACGCCCTTCATCGACCCGGGCTGCCAGACGGCGAACTGGCCGCCCTGCGGGTCGGTGTACTGAGCCATCCGGCCCTCGCCGCCGGCGTCCATCGGGGCGACCCGCACCGTGCCGCCCGACCGCCGCACGGCCTCGGTGGTGGCGTCGGCGTCGGGTGTGCTGAAGTAGATCATCCACGCTGAACGGGCGCCCTCCTCGGTGAGTTTCCCGAGGCCCGCGACCACCCTGCCGTCCAGCTTGAAGGTGCCGTAGTCCCCCTCCTCCGGGGTGACCGGCTCGAACTCCCAACCGAACACCGAGCCGTAGAAGTCGGCCGTCGCCGGGACGTCGGGCGCGCCGAGGTCGAGCCAGCAGGGGGAGCCGGGGGCGAAGTCAGTGGTGATCACGGCGCGTGCCTCGTTTCGCGGACGTCACGGAAAGCGCGTACGGCAGAAGCGTGACACCCACCACCGACATCCGCCCTCCGGGAGCGACGAACCGGTGAAACGACGCGCCGGTGCCCGGCCGTCAGGGGCCGGGCCGGCTCATCAGGGGCCGGCTCAGAAGCCGTGCGGGTGGCGGAACAGCCGCCCCGGGTCGTACGCCGCCTTCACCTTCACCAGGCGGTCGATGTTCGCGCCGTAGTAGGCGCGACGCCAGTCCCGCAGCGCGGGGTCCGCGTAGTTCTGGTACGCCCGGCCGCTCGCCCACGGACGCATCACGTCGTACGTCGAGTCCAGCCACGCCCGGTGCCGGGCCACCGTCGCCGCCGGGGCGCGGTCGGGCCAGGACACGATGTACTGGGCCAGGAAGAGCGCGTCGCGGTGGACGAACGCCGTGTCGGCCGCCCGTACCCGGTTCACCGCGCCGCCCATCGCGTCCAGCGCGATGCTGCCCGTCCCGCCTCCGCCGAGCCGGGCCAGCTGTTCGACCCGGGCGATCAGCGCCTTGACGCCGGCGGCCGGAACGGGACGCGTGTAGAAGTCGGAACGCGCGGCGTACGACTCGCGGGCCACCCGGCCCTGCGGGGTACGGCCCGGGAGTGAACCCTTCTGGTGGGCCTGCGCGATGCTCCAGCCGGACACCCCGCCCATCACCTTCATCGCGTCCATGAACGGGCGGGTGCGGATCGACTCCGACGCGGGGGCCGCGCCGATCGCGCCGGCCAGCCGGTCGAGCCGGTTCTCCAGGTCCCCCCGGCCGGTGAGCGCCAGCCCGCCGACCCGGACCGACCCGGGACGTCCGCCCACCGGGGCCGCCAGGTGCAGGTTCGCCCAGATGCCGTCCGGCGCGGTGGGGGCCCAGCGCTGCCACTCCCGTACCACGGCGGCGGCGCGCGCCCAGGGCCAGCGGAGGAAGAACGTGGTGCACTCGGGCGCGGCGTGGGTGCGCATCCGTACCTCGGTGACCACCCCGAACTGGGCGTTGCCACCGCCGCGCAGCGCCCAGAACAGGTCGGGGTCGCGCTTGGCGTCCACGTCCCGGATCCGGCCGTCGGCGGTGACGATCCTGGCGCCCGTCAGGCTGTCGCTGGACACGCCGTAGGCGCGGCTGACCACGCCGATCCCGCCGCCCAGCACCAGCCCGGAGACGCCCACGGTCGGGCAGGACCCGGCCGGCACCGTCCGGCCGCGGGCGGTGAGCCGGTCGTAGACGTCGATGAGTTTGGCGCCGGCGCCGATCGTCGCGGTGCCGCCCGTCAGGGAGACGGACGCCATCCGCTGCACGTCGACGATCAGACCGGGACCCGACGACCAGCCCGTGTACGCGTGCCCGCCGCTGCGCACCGCCACGGGCACCCCGGTCCGGCGGGCGAACGCCAGGCACCCGCGGACGTCCTCGGGCCGGGCGCAGTAGGCGATCCCGGCCGGACGCACGGCGTCGAACCGGGGGTTGAACAGCGTGCGGGCGGCGTCGTAGTCCCGGTCGCCCGGCCGCACCAGCGTCCCGTCGAGCTCCTTGGCCAGTGCCGCCCAGTCCGCCGCGCCCGGCGCCTTGGCGGCGGCGGTGGCCGAGCCGGCCGCGCCGCTCGTCGTTCCCGTGAGGAACACCCCGGACACCGCGGCCGCGGCACCGGCGCCCAGGATGCGGCGACGGCTCGGCCCGCCGTCCGGTTCCGCTCGCGTACCACTGCCCTGTGCCGTCGTCCGCTCCATCGTCCGTCCCCCCACTGCCGTGTCGGTCTCTCGCGGAGGGGAAGATGGGAGGAAACCGTTCGAGGTTGCGCCCAACATCCGTGCTCACGAGGGGGATTTACATGACAGGTGGCACCGAACGCCCGGCGGCACCACCCCGGGACCGGCTGCTGCGGCTGGGTACCCTGCCCGTCGCGGCGGCCGTTCTGACGGGGACGGTCGCGCTGTCCATGGTCCTGGTGGCCTTCGGCAACATCACCGACTTCGGCACCAACCAGCAGTTCGTCCAGCACGTGCTGGCCATGGACACCACGTTCAAGGACCCGCAGCTGATGTGGCGGGCGATCACCTCACCCGCCCTCCAGAACGCGGCGTACGTCGCCATCATCGTCTGGGAGGTCCTCACCGCCGCCGTCCTCGTGCTCGCCACCTGGCTGTGGGCGACGGGGCTGCGCCGGAACACCGTCGACCGTGCGCGCCGGGCGAGCAGCGTCGGCCTGGTGATGGTCCTGCTGCTGTTCGGCGCGGGCTTCTTCGGGATCGGGGGCGAGTGGTTCGCGATGTGGCAGTCGTCGGACTGGAACGGCCTGGACTCGGCGCTGCGTTACGTCGTGCTGTCGGCGTTCGCCCTGGTCGTGGTGCACCTGCCGGCCGGGGCCCGGCAGGCGGACTGACGCGGGAACCCGGGCGGGGCGGTGCCTCGGCGACTCGACCCGCCCGGGGACGCGATCGTGACCCGGCGCCCGGCGCCCGGCGCCCGGCATCCGGCATCCGGCACGGTGCCGTCACCCGTCCGGCCGGGACCGGTGGCCCGGCGGTACCGGCGGCGGCAAGCTGGCGTTTCCGCGTACGGAGCGGCAGCAGGTCCTGCTGGTATCGCCGGTGTCGGGAGAGTCACGTGCGGGTCGCCATCGTTGGTCAGGGCTACGTCGGATTGACCGGGGCGGTGGCCCTCGCCCGGCAGGGACACCACGTGACGGGCGTCGAGCGCGAACCGGCCCGGCTGGCCGCGCTGGAGGCGGGCCGTGCCCCGGTGGCGGAACCGGGGCTCCAGGAGGAACTGACGCTGGCCCGGAGGACCGGGCGGCTGGCCTTCACGTCCGACCTCGCGCACACGCACCTCAAGCAGCCCTTCGACGTCGTCCTGATCACGGTGGGCACACCGCCGGGCGAGGCGGGGGAGGCCGACCTGTCGCAGGTGAGGGCGGCCCTCACGGAGGTGGCGGCCCTGCTGCCGCCGCCGGCCGTAGTGCTGAAGTCCACCGTGCCGCCCGGCAGCAGTGCCCGGCTCCTCCAGGCCCACCCGCAACTGCGGGACCGCTACGCGTACAACCCCGAGTTCCTCAACCAGGGCAGCGCCCTGGACGACTGGACATCTCCGTCCCGGACGGTCGTGGGACTGTGGTCGCCGGGCGCGCTGCCGGTGCTGCGCCGGCTGTACGGGGAGATGACGTGCCCCTGGGTGGTGACCACGCCCGACACCGCGGAGATGATCAAGTACGCCGGTAACACCTTCCTCGCCATGAAGATCAGCTTCGCCAACGAGTTCGCGCGGCTGTGCGCCGCCCCGGACCTCGACGTCGACACGGTGATGCGGGGCGTGGGGCTCGACCCGCGGATCGGCCACGCCTTCCTCCAGCCCGGCCTCGGCTTCGGGGACTCGTGCCTTCCCAAGGACACCGCCGCCCTGGCGCACTGGGCGGCCGGCCGGGGCGTGGAGACGCCCCTGCTCGACGCCACCATCGCCGTCAACCGCGCGCAGCCGGGGCTGGTGAGCGACGTACTGCGCGAGGAGCTGGGCGAGCAGCTGGCCGGCTGCGAGATCGCCGTGCTCGGCGCCCGCTACGAGCCCTGGAGCGACGACATGCGGGCCGCGCCCAGCCGCGTCCTCGTCCCGCGGCTGGTCGCCGAGGCGGGCGGCGTCCGCGTCTGGGACCCGGCCGTGGAACCGGAGCACCTGCGGCAGCTCTTCCCCGGCGCCCGTCCCTGCGCCGACCTGTGTTCGGCCGTTCGGGGCGCCCGGGCGGCCGTCGTCCTCACGGAGTGGCCCGAGGTCGTCGAGGCCGACTGGTCGCTGCTGGCCGCCACGATGGCGCCGCCCGCGGTGGTCGTGGACGGGAAGAACTGCCTGCTGCCCGAGCGGCTGGCGGGCCTGCCGCTCACGTACCGCGGCATCGGCAACCGGCTGCCGGGCCGCGCCGACGCCTCCGCCGGGACGCCGCGCCCCGCGCCGAGCACGTAGGCCCGGCGCCCCGTCGACCGCGGCCGGTCCGGGCGGCCCCTGCCCGCGGGGCGGCACGCGACGCACCGCACCGGGACCGGGCCGCACCGGCACCGGGCCGGCCCCGACCCGCAGCGGCCCGGACGGGGCCGCGCCCGCACCGACGCGGAAGGACCGGCGCCGGGTCCGGATCAGCGCCCGGACCCGAACCCGGACCCAGGGGGGTCAGCCGGCGGGGGGCGGGGTCCGCACGGTGATGGCGTTGACGCGGATCGCGTACGGGGCGGTGTCCTCGACCGTCAGGGTCCGGACCCCGTCCGGACCCAGTGCGACGGTCACGTCGGCGCAGAAGGCGACGGCGTGCACGCAGTCGCCGGTCTCCTCGTCCTGGAGGGCGAACAGCAGGTTGTAGTAGTAGCTCGTGCTGTCCGGTTCCTCCCGGTAGAAGGAGAGGTGCGTGCCGGTCTGGCCGTACAGTCCCACGAAGGCGTCGGTGAGCGCCCGTTCGGCCTTGCCCCAGAAGGCGGGGTTCGCGAACGGCTGCGGAAGGGCCTGGCGTACGGCCTCCCGGAGGGAGAGGACCATCACGCTGACGGGTGCGGTCTCCTGGAGACCCCAGCCGCGAATGATCTTCACGGTCGAGCTGTCCGGGATGGCGCTCGCCGCCCGGCCGATCTCACCGAAGTCGAAGTCCACCGTCGCCGGGGCGATCGCGTGCTGGAACCGGGCCTCGATGCCCCGCGCCTGTTCCATGAAGGACGACCCCACCTCGAAGACCGGCCTGAAGGTCGTCTTCTCCGCGGCGATCCGGTCAACCATGGCTGCTCCTAGCGTGTCGGAAGTGATCGCCGCCCGGTCGGTCAGTATGGCGTCCCCCCGGGCGGCCTTCGCGCGGGCGTCCACGCCGGGGCGGCCCCCGCGGCCCGAGGTGTCAGGCCGTCAGCCGGCGCGGCAGCCAGCGCAGCTGCGCCGCCTGCTGGAACGACTCGCCGCCCTCGTGGTCGTTGAAGTCGTAGACCTCGATCGCCTTGTCCTCGTGCGCGTACGCGTTGAACGCCGCGAACACCGTCGAGGGCGGGCAGGTCAGGTCCTCCAGGGCGGTGGAGAACAGCGCGGGCGCCGAACCGCGCGCCGCGAAGTGCACGCCGTCGAAGTACGCGAGGGTCCGCGCGACCTGCTCCGAGCGGCCCCGGTGCGTCTTGAGGTAGGAGGCGATCTCCCGGTACGGGGCGCGGTCCGTGAGGGTCGTCGCCCGGGGGAAGTCGCACAGGAACGGGACGTCCGGCGCGACGGCGACCAGGTCCGGCACGAGCCCGCCGACGGCCAGGGTTATCCCGCCGCCCTGGCTGACGCCCACGGCCGCCGTCCGCGAGGCGTCGGTCAGGGGGTGCGATCGGGCGGCCTCCACGGCGCGTACGGCGTCGGTGAACAGCCGCCGGTAGTAGTACCCGTGCGGGTCCTCCACTCCGCGCGTCATGAAGCCCGGGTAGGCGGGCCCGCTGCCCACCGGGTCGGGAGTGTCACCGCCGGCCCACCCGCTGCCCTGGCCGCGGGTGTCCATCACGAAGTGCGCGAACCCGGCCGACGCCCAGAGCAGATGCGTGTGCGGGAGGCCGCGCCCGCCTCCGTACCCCACGAACTCGACGACGACCGGCAGCGGCTCCCGGGTGCCGGCGGGCAGGACGAACCAGCCCTTGACGGGGTGGCCGCCGAAGCCGGCGAAGGTGACGTCGTACACGTCGACCGTCGTGAGCGCGGTGTCCACCCGCTCGAAGCGCGCGCCGAGTTCGTACGAGCGGGCTTCGTCGAGCGTCCTGGCCCAGAAGGTGTCGAAGTCCTCCGGTTCCCGCGACGCGCTGCGGTACGTACGGAGCTGTTCGAGGGGCAGGTCGAAGTGCGGCATGGGGCACCACCGTGATCGTCGGAATGGGTGATCACACGCTAACCGCCGCCGTGGGGCCGCCCCAAGGCCGCCAGGAGGCGCCGGGGTGAGCGGCCGTCACCGTTCTTGTCATGAACCTTGCAAGTTTCGGACCGTGGCTGCTATTCATCGAGGAGGAAAGTTAGGAAAGTTTCCTTCCAGTCTCGACTCCCGTCAACGCTTCACGCATCGGAGCCCCCACATGAGACCGGCACGGATCCCCGCACGTCCCCGCCGCACCGTCGGCGCCCTCCTCCTCGCGTTCCTCGTCACCCTCTGCGCCCTCACCGCGCCGACCCTCCCCGCCGCCGCCACCCCCGGCCCGGATCATGGAAGGGTGAACACCCCACCCGCCCACACCGCCACACCGGTCGCCCTCCACGGCAGGCTCAAGGTCTGCGGCACCAGGCTGTGCGACCAGCACGGCACGCCGGTCCAACTGCGCGGCATGTCCACGCACGGCCTGCAGTGGTACCGCCAGTGCGTCACCGACGGCTCGCTGGACGCCCTGGCCACCGACTGGGACGCGGACGTCCTGCGCATCTCGATGTACGTCCAGGAGGGCGGCTACGAGACCGACCCGCGCGGCTACACCGACCTGGTGCACTCCGTGATCGAACGGGCCACCGCGCGCGGCATGTACGCCATCGTCGACTGGCACATGCTCAGCCCCGGCGACCCCCACCACAATCTGAGCCGCGCCAGGACCTTCTTCTCCGAGATCGCCCAGCGGCACGGCGACAAGAAGAACCTGCTGTACGAGATCGCCAACGAACCCAGCGGCGTCGGCTGGTCCCGCGTCAGGAGCTACGCCGAGGAACTGATCCCCGTCATCCGCGCCAGGGACCCGCGCACCCCGATCCTCGTCGGCACGCGCGCGTGGTCGTCGTTCGGGGTCTCGGAGGGCTCCGACGAGACCGAGGTGGTGAACGCTCCGGTGCGCGCGTCCAACATCATGTACACCTTCCACTTCTACGCCGCCTCGCACCGCGAGGAGTACCTCGCCACGCTCTCCCGGGCGGCGGACCGGCTCCCGGTCTTCGTGACCGAGTTCGGCACCCAGGACTACGCGGGCGAGGGCGCGAACGACTTCGCCATGGCGCAGCGCTACCTCGACCTCATGGCGCGCAAGGGGATCAGCTGGGTCAACTGGAACTTCTCCGACGACCACCGCTCCGGCGCCGTGTTCAAGCCCGGCACCTGCGCGAACGACGGCCCCTGGACCGGCACAGGCTCCCTGAAGCCGGCCGGCGTGTGGATCCGTGACCGGATCAGGTCGGGCTCCGGCCGCTCCGCCCCCTGATCCCCGCCCACACCCCGGCCCCCGCCCGCCGCGTCCGCCGGCGGGCGGGCGCCCACCGCTCCGCGTCCCGCTCAGCGGGCCGCCGCCGACCGGGCGCCGCGGTACCCGCCCGTGCGGTGACCACCGCCGTATTCTGCCGACGTGACCGATCACGTGAACGAGCAGCTCCGGCCGATGCCCGACGACTGGCGGCGCGCGCTCGCCGTGGTGGCCCATCCCGACGACCTCGAGTACGGGTGCTCCGCCGCCGTGGCCTCGTGGACCGACGGCGGCCGCGAGGTGGTCTACGTCCTCGCCACCCGGGGCGAGGCCGGCATCAACACCATCGACCCGGCCACCTGCGGGCCGTTGCGCGAGCGGGAACAGCGGGCCAGTGCGGCGGTGGTCGGCGTGTCGGAGGTGGAGTTCCTCGACCACCGCGACGGTGTGGTGGAGTACGGCGTGGGGCTGCGCCGTGACATCGCCGCCGCCATCCGGCGCCACCGGCCGGAGCTCGTCATCACGCTGAACCACCGGGACACCTGGGGCGGGGTGGCCTGGAACACCCCCGACCACGTCGCCGTCGGCCGGGCCACCCTCGACGCGGCCGGTGACGCCGGGAACCGCTGGATCTTCCCCGAGCTGATCGAGCAGGGCCTCGAACCGTGGGACGGGGTGCGCTGGGTGGCCGTCGCGGGGTCGTCCTCGCCGACGCACGCCGTCGACGCGACGCCCGGCATGGAGCGCGCCGTCAGGTCGTTGCTGGAGCACCGCGCCTACATCGAGGTGCTCACCGACCAGGACCCGGAGGAGTACTGCCGTACCTTCCTCGCCGCCAACGCCCAGGCGGCGGCGCCGCGCTTCGGTGGGCGTCCGGCCGTGGCGTTCGAGGTGTTCAGCCGCTGACCAGCCGGTCGGCGGCGGGAGCACGGGCCGCCGACGCATCCGGACGGGCGCACGGCGGTGTTCGACCGGGGGCGCACCGCCCGCCCGGGGCGCTTCCGGCCCGGTGGATGTCCCGGACCTGTTCCCCTCCGGGCAAGCGACCGCTTAGTATGCGGCGGGTACGACCCAGCGCGGTACTGCCCGACACCTTGTGGAGGCCCTCGATGCAGGCATGGCGTGTACACCGGAACGGCGAGCCGGGCGAGGTGATGCGGCGCGAAGAGGTGGACCGGCCCGTGCCCGGCGACGGGCAGGTCCTGCTGAAGGTCCGGGCGGCGAACATCAACTTCCCCGACGCGCTGCTCTGCCGGGGCCACTACCAGGTGCGGCCGCCGCTGCCGTTCACGCCCGGAGTGGAGATCTGCGGCGAGACCGAGGACGGCCGGCGCGTGATCGCCACGCCGTCCCTGCCGCACGGCGGGCTCGCCGAGTACGTCGTCGCCGACGAGGCCGCGCTCCTCCCCGCGCCCGACGCGCTCGACGACGCCGAGGCCGCCGCCCTGCACATCGGCTACCAGACCGGCTGGTTCGGGCTGCACCGCCGGGCGGCCCTCCAGGAGGGCGAGACGCTCCTCGTCCACGCGGCGGCGGGCGGCGTCGGCAGCGCGGCCGTCCAGCTCGGCAAGGCCGCCGGGGCGAGGGTCGTCGGGGTCGTCGGCGGCGCCGAGAAGGCCGCCGTCGCGCGCGCCCTCGGCTGCGACGCCGTCATCGACCGGCACGGGGACGACATCGTCGCGGCCGTCAAGGAGTTCACCGGCGGCCGGGGGGCCGACGTGATCTACGACCCGGTCGGCGGCGACGCGTACGCCAAGTCCGCCAAGTGCGTGGCCTTCGAAGGCCGGATCCTGGTCGTCGGATTCGCGAGCGGCGACATCCCGTCCCCCGCACTCAACCACGCGCTGGTCAAGAACTACTCGATCATGGGGCTGCACTGGGGCCTGTACAACCAGCAGGACCCCGCAGCGATCCGCCGCTGCCACGACACCCTCACCGCGTACGCGGCCAAGGGCCTGATCAAGCCGCTGATCAGCGACCGGGTCGCCTTCGAGGACGCGGCGGCCGCCGTCCAGCGGGTCGCCGACGGCACGACGACGGGCCGGCTCGTCGTCCTCCCGGCCGCCACGGAAGGAACCGCACGATGACCGACGCCACCGAACTGCTCCGTCGCACGCGGGAGCTGCTGGCCGCGCACCCGCCCGCCGCCACCGACCGCGCCGACTTCCTCAAGGCCCGCTTCGACGCCGGCCTCGCCTGGGTCCACTACCCCGTGGGCCTCGGCGGCCTCGACGCGCCCCGCTCCCTCCAGGGCGTCGTGGACGCCGAACTCGCCGCGGCCGGCGCTCCCGACAACGACCCCCGCCGCATCGGCATCGGCCTGGGCATGGCGGCCCCGACGATCCTCGCGTACGGCACCGAGGAGCAGAAGCGGCGCTTCCTGCGGCCCCTGTGGGTGGGGGAGGAGGTGTGGTGCCAGCTGTTCAGCGAGCCCGGCGCCGGCTCCGACCTCGCCGCGCTCGGCACCCGCGCCGTCCGGGACGGGGACACCTGGGTCGTCAACGGCCAGAAGGTCTGGACGTCCAGCGCCCACGTCGCCCGCTGGGCCATCCTCATCGCCCGCACCGACCCCGACCTGCCCAAGCACCGGGGCATCACGTACTTCCTGTGCGACATGACCGACCCGGGCGTCGAGGTGCGGCCGCTGCGCCAGATCACCGGCGAGGCCGAGTTCAACGAGGTCTTCCTCACCGACGTGCGGATCCCCGACGCGCACCGCCTCGGCGGGGTCGGCGACGGCTGGAAGGTCGCCCAGACCACGCTGAACAACGAGCGTGTCGCCATCGGCGGCGCCCGCATCCCGCGCGAGGGCGGCATGATCGGGCCGGTCTCCCGGACCTGGCGCGAACGCCCCGAGCTGCGCACCCACGACCTGCACCAGCGGCTGTTGGACCTGTGGGTGGACGCCGAGGTCGCCCGGCTGACCGGTGAACGGCTGCGCCAGCAGCTCGTGGCGGGCCAGCCCGGCCCCGAGGGCAGCGGCATGAAGCTCGCCTTCGCCCGGCTCAACCAGGAGATCAGCGGCCTGGAGGTGGAACTCCTCGGCGCGGAGGGCCTGCTGTACGGGGACTGGACGATGCGCCGCCCCGAGCTCGTCGACTTCACCGGCCGCGACGCCGGCTACCGCTACCTGCGCTCCAAGGGCAACTCCATCGAGGGCGGTACGAGCGAAGTGCTGCTGAACATCGTCGCGGAACGCGTCCTCGGGCTGCCCTCCGAGCCGCGCAACGACAAGGACGTCGCATGGAAGGACCTGGCGCGATGACGGACCTGCTCTACTCCGAGGCCGAGGACGACCTGCGCGCCGCCGTGCGCTCGCTGCTCGCCGACCGCGCCGCCCCGGCCGCCCTGACCGGCCGCGTCGAGGACGCCGGCGGCCACGACCCCGCCCTCTGGAAGGCGCTCGCCGCCGACATGGGCGCGGCCGGTCTCCTCGTCCCCGAGAAGCTCGGCGGCCAGGGGGCGTCCCACCGCGAGGCCGCCGTCGTACTGGAGGAGCTCGGCCGCGCGGTGACGCCGGTCCCGTACCTCACCAGCTCCGTCATCGCGACCGAGACGCTGCTGGCGGCCGGGGCCGGCGACCTGGCCGGTGAGCTGGCCGGCGGCCGCAGGGTCGCGGTCCTCGCCGTCCCGCTGTCCGCCGGGCCGGGCGACGAGCCCGGGGGCACCGGGACGGTCACCGGTGTCGCCGACGCCGCCCGCGCCGACGTCCTGCTCGTGGTGCGGCCCGACGGGCTGTACGCGGTCGACGCCGCCGACGCCGCGATCGTGCCGCAGACCCCGCTGGACCTGACCCGCCCGCTCGCCGCCGTGACCGCCGACGGCGGCGGTACCCGGCTCGCCGACGCCGGCACCGCCTGCGCGGCGGTGCGCCGGGGCCTGCTCGCCGGTGCCGGACTGCTCGCCTCCGAGCAGCTGGGAGTGGCCGAGTGGTGCCTGGAGGAGACGGTCCGGCACACCCGGGAGCGCCACCAGTTCAACCGGCCGGTCGGCTCGTTCCAGTCGCTCAAGCACCGGATGGCCCAGCTCTGGCTGGAGGTGGTGAACGCCCGCGCCGCCGCGCGGAACGCGGCCGACGCGCTCGCCACCGGCAGTCCGGAGGCGCCGCTGGCGGTGGCCGTCGCACAGGTGTACTGCTCGCGGGTCGCGGTGCACGCGGCCGAGGAGTGCGTCCAGCTGCACGGCGGGATCGGCATGACCTGGGAACACCCGGCCCACCTCTATCTGAAGCGGGCGAAGTCCGGCCGGATCGCCCTGGGCTCGGCGGGACACCACAAGCGCACCCTCGCCGACCTGGTCGATCTCCCCGCCCCGGCGTGACCGGGTAAGGACCACAAGAGGCGCCCACCCCTCTACATGCTGTTTAATTGCGAATCGTTCGCAACAGCAGCTGATCACCAGCCTGACCGAGGGGTGTGGAACCATGTCCGCCCGATCCATACGCGGCATGGCCGCCGCCACGCTGGCCGGAACCCTGGCCATCACCGCGGCGGCCTGCTCGAACCCCGGAGCCCCCGAGACCGGCTCCGCCGGGGACAGCGCGGTCGTCGGCATCGCGTACGAGCCCGAGTCGCTCAGCCCCCTCCTCGGGTACGGCAAGGACGGCAACTCCAAGATCTTCGACGGGCTGCTCGCCTTCGACGGCGACATGCGGCTGAAGCCCGCCCTCGCCGTCGAGCTGCCGCGGGTGAGCGCGGACGGCCTGACATACACGTACCGGCTCCGCAAGGGCGTGAAGTTCAGCGACGGGACGCCCTTCTCCGCCAAGGACGTCGTCTTCACCTACCGCACCATCCTCGACAAGCGGACGAACAACGCCTCCAAGACGGAGCTGGACGCCCTCAAGGACGTCAGGGCCGCCGGCGACGACACCGTCGTCTTCACCCTCAAGTACCCCTACGCGCCCTTCGCCGAGCGCACCGTCCTCGGCATAGCGCCCGAGCACATCGCGGCGAAACAGGACGTCAACAGCGGCCCCTTCACCACCCGGCCCATCGGCACCGGCCCGTACGTCCTCACCGACTGGTCCAGGGGCGAGAAGATCAGCTTCAAGGCCAACCCCGGCTACTGGGGCGGCGCGCCCCGGGTGAAGAAGTTCACCATGGCGATCATCAAGGACGACGACGTCCGCGCCACCCGCCTGCGCTCCGGCGACCTCGACGGCGCGATCCTGCCCCCCAACCTCGCCAAGGGCTTCAAGGGCGACCGCGGGAAGAGGACCTTCGAGGCCACGACCTACGACTACCGCCTGGTGACCCTCCCCACCCACAACCAGGTCACCGGCGACACCGCGGTCCGCCGCGCCCTCGACGTCGCCGTCGACCGCCGGGCCATGGTCGACCGGATCCTCGAAGGGGCCGGAAAGCCCGCCTACGGCCCCGTACCCACCGACAGCGAGTGGTTCACCAAGGGCACCGAGCGCGCCCACGACCTCGCCGCGGCCAAGAAGATCCTCGACGACGCCGGCTGGAAGCCCGGCCCCGACGGCATCCGTGTGAAGAACGGCGTCCGCGCCGGCTTCCCCCTCTGGTACCTCTCCGGCGACAAGCTCCGCCAGGACCACGCCCTCGCCTACGCCTCCGACGCCAAGAAGGCCGGCATCGACATCAAGACCCAGGCGGGCACCTGGGAGGTCATCGAGCCCCGCATGAAGCACGACGCCGTCCTCGCCGGCGGCGGCTCGCCCGGCGACCCCGACTTCGACCAGTACCTGCTGCTCACGTCCTCCCTCGGCGGCGACGGCTTCAACAACATGGCCTGGTACGACAACCCCGCCGTCGACAAGGCCCTCGACGAGGGCCGCAGGACCGACGACAAGGCCGCCCGCAAGGCCGCCTACGACACCGTCCAGCGCGAACTCGTGAAGAACCCCGGCTACACCTTCCTGACCCACATCGACCACCTGTACGTGGTGAACGACACCTGGGACGGCCTGTCCACCCAGGTCGAGCCGCACGACCACGGCCTCGCCTCCGGCCCCTGGTGGAACGTCGAGAACTGGATCCCCAAGGGCGCGAAGAAGTGACCGTCGAGCACACCCGCCGCCGCCTCCCCTGGGCGGCGATGGCGAGGATGGCGGGACGGCGCGCCCTGTTCGCCGTCCCCGTCCTCCTCCTGGTGACCTTCGCGGTCTTCGCCGTCGCCGCCGCCTCCCCGTTCGACCCCGTCAAGGCGTACGCCGGCACCGCCGGACTCACCGCCTCGCAGGAGAACCTCGACCAGCTGCGCGCCAACCTCGGCGTCGACCAGCCGCTCGTCCCGCGCTGGTGGGACTGGCTCACCTCGGCCCTCACCGGCGACCTCGGCGACTCCGGCGTCATGCGCCAGCCCGTCGCCGACGTCATCGGCGAACGCATCGGCTGGTCGGCGCTGCTCGCCGCCGCCGCCTTCGCCGTCGCCATCCTGCTCGGCACCGCCCTGGGCGTTCTCGCCGCCCGCCGCCGGGGCGGCTGGCTCGACCGGTGCGTCAGCTCCGCCGCGTACACCCTGGAAGCCGCCCCCGCCTTCTGGCTCGGGCTCCTCGCCATCTGGTTCTTCGCCCTGGAGCTGGACGTGCTCCCGGCCGGCGGGCTCACCGACACCGCCAGCGAGACGGTCACCTTCGGCCAAGTGGCCTCCCACCTGGTCCTGCCGGCGCTCGTGCTGGGAGTGTCCCAGCTGCCCTGGTTCTTCCTGTACGTCCGCCAGGGCGTCGCCGACGCCCTCGACGAGGACCCCGTACGCGGCGCACGCGCGCGTGGCCTGAACGAACGCACCGTGCTCCTCGGACACGCCCTGCGCTCCGGCATGCTGCCCATGCTCACGCTCATCGGCTCGCGGGTACCCGAGCTCATCACGGGCGCCCTGCTCGTCGAGTCCGTCTTCAGCTGGCCCGGCATCGCGGCCGCGACCGTGCAGGCCGCCACCTCCGTCGACTTCCCCCTGCTCGCCGCGCTCACCGTGCTCGCCACGGTGGCGGTGCTGCTCGGCAACCTCCTCTCCGACCTGCTGTACGGACTCGCCGACCCGAGGGTGGGCTTCGATGGCTGACCTCGTGTGGCGCTCCCACGGGCGCACCCGCCGCTCCACCCGCACCGTCCGGGTGGCCGTCTCCGCCGCCGTCACCGGGGCCGTCGTCCTGGCCGTGCTGCTCGTACCGCCGGTGGTCCGGCTCGACCAGCAGGCCGTCGACCTGGCGCTGAAGCTGCGGCCCCCGTCCTTCGAGCACCCCTTCGGCACCGACGACGTCGGCCGCGACCTGCTGCTGCGCTGCGTCTACGGGCTGCGCGTCTCGCTCCTCGTCGGCCTGGTCGCGGCCCTCGTCGCCACCGTGATCGGCACGGCCGTGGGCGCGGCCGCCGCGGCCTTCGGCGGCTGGACCGACCGGCTCGTCATGCGGCTCGTCGACACCTTCTCGTCCGTACCGCACCTGCTGCTCGGCATCTTCGTCGTGGCGATGTTCCGCCCCGGCGTGGGGCCGGTCATCGTGTCCGTCGCGCTCACGCACTGGCTGTCCACCGCCCGGATCGTCCGCTCCGAGGTGCTGTCGCTGCGCTCCCGCCCCTACGTCGACGCCGCGATCTCCGGCGGCGCGTCCCGGTGGCGGGTGACGGTCCGCCACCTGCTGCCGGCGGTCCTGCCGCAGGCCGGGCTGGCGGCGGTCCTCATGGTGCCGCACGCCATGTGGCACGAGTCGGCGCTGTCCTTCCTCGGTCTCGGGCTCCCCGCCCACCAGGCCAGCCTCGGCAACCTGGTGCAGACGGCACGCGGCTCGCTGCTCGCCGGCGACTGGTGGCCGACGCTCTTCCCCGGCCTGTTCCTCATCGTCCCGACGCTCGCCATCGCGGGCCTCGCCGGCGCCTGGCGGGAACGGATCAACCCGCGCCGCCGATCGGAGCTGATGCTGTGACACCCGTGCTGTCCGTGAAGGACCTGTCCGTACGCTTCCGGATGCGCGGCGGCCGCCACGTCGCCGCCGTCGACGGAGCGAGCTTCGACCTCGCGGCGGGGGAGTGCCTCGCGCTCGTCGGTGAGAGCGGCTGCGGCAAGTCCGTCCTCGCCTCCGCGCTGCTCGGCCTCCTGCCCGGCAACGCCCGGACCACCGGCACGGCGGTGATCGACGGCATCGACCTCCTCGCCGCCGACGAGCGCACCCTCGCCCGGACGGTGCGCGGCCGTCGCGTCGGGCTCGTCCCGCAGTCCCCGGCCGCCCACCTCACCCCGGTACGCACCGTGCGCGCCCACCTGGAGGAGACGCTGCGGGCACTCGCCGGCACCCCCCGGCGGGAGCTGCGCGCGGCGGTGCTCGCCGCCGCCGAACGCGCCGCCTTCCCACCCGGCCTGCTCGACCACCACCCGCACGAGCTGTCCGGCGGCCAGGCCCAGCGCGCCGCCACCGCCCTCGCGCTCATCGGCGACGCCCCGCTCCTGCTCGCCGACGAACCGACCACCGGCCTCGACCGCGACCTCGTCGACCGCACCGTCGACGAACTGCGCCGCCACGCCGACGACGGCCGGGCCCTCCTGCTGATCACCCACGACCTCGCCGCCGCCCGGCGGATCGCCGACCGGGTGGCCGTGATGTACGCGGGGCGGATCGTCGAGCTCTCCGACGCCGACCGCTTCTTCGGCGGCCCGGGCCCCCGGCACCCCTACGCCCGCGGTCTGCTCGCCGCCCTCCCGGAGCGCGACTTCACCCCCATCCCGGGCATGCCCCCGGAGCTGGGCGCCCTGCCCGACGGCTGCGCCTTCGCCGCGCGCTGCGACCGGGCCGACGACGCCTGCCGGGCGGTGCCGCGCTTCAGCGGCGGCGTCGCGTGCCACCACAGCGGCGAGGAGCACCACAGCGAGGAGCCGGTCCGTGCTTGAACTCCACGCCATCACCGCCGGGTACGACCCCCGCGCCCCCGTCTTCCACGGCGCCTCGCTCACCATCGCCCCCGGCGAGGCCGTCGGGCTGCTCGGCCCCAGCGGCTGCGGCAAGTCGACCCTCGCCCGGGTCGCCGCCCTGCTGCACCGGCCCGACGCCGGCCGGGTCGTCGTGGACGGTGCGGAGGTACGCGGCTGGCGCCACCGCGCCCCGCGCGAGCTGCGCACCGCCATCGGCGTCGTGTTCCAGCAGCCGCGCATGTCCGCCGACCCGCGGCTGCGGCTGCGCGACCTGATCGCCGAACCCCTGCGGGCGACCGGCCGCCGCGACCTGGCCGCCGGCCGGGTCGCCGAACTGGCCGAGGCGGTCGGCCTCACCGGTGACCTCCTGGGGCGGCGCCCGCACGAGGTCAGCGACGGCCAGCTGCAACGCGCCTGCCTGGCCCGCGCCCTGGTGCTGCGCCCGCGCTGGCTGGTCTGCGACGAGATGACCGCGATGCTCGACGCGTCGACGACCGCCGCCCTGGTCGCCGTGGTGGAGGCGTACCGCCGCGAGCGGGGCGCCGGCCTCCTCGCCGTCGGCCACGACCGCGTCCTGCTGGAGCGCTGGTGCGACCGGACGGAGGAGTGGGCCGACCGGGTACGCGCACCCTGACGGCCCCCGGCCCCAGGGCCACGCCCGCCCCCCGGCCCGCACGGGCTCCGGTGGCTCCCTACCGGGGCCGTACCACCGGGGAGTGACGCCGCGTGTGGCCCGCACGGCCGGGGGCAGGCGCGACCATATGACCGAGACGTTCAAGCCCGGCGCCTGGGACACGCAAAGCCCACGCGACGAGCCGGCGCGGCTGCGAGAGCAGATTCGTCACCTCCGCGCCCAGGCCCGCAACCGCCCCCTGATCGCGGAGGCACAGGGCATCCTCAGGGAGCGGTACCGGCTGCCCGACGCCGAAGCGGCCTTCGCGCTGCTCCAGCTCGCCTCCCAGCGCCACAACGTGCGGCTGCGCACCCTCGCCCACGCGGTCGTCCGGCTGGAACGGCCCGACGAGGGGGCCGACGTCTGGTTCCCCGGCCGGGTGCGGCACCCGGCCCCCGCGCTGGAGTCCCTGGCCATCGCCGACGCCTCCCACGCCCACCGGGGCGCCGTACTGGGCGCGGCCCTGTCGCACACCCTGGCGGTCACCGCCACCCACATGGGCAATGTGCAGATCGCGGACCAGACCACCGACGGGCTGTGGATCGAGAAGCACGCCGGGCTCAGCGACGACTTCGTGGACTTCTTCGGCTTCGTCGGCAAGGAGGGAACCTCCTGCGCGCGGGCGGCCCAGGACGTGGCGCAGGTGACCGTGCACGACGTGGCGGCCGACCCGGTGTTCACGGAGGACGCGCGCCGGGCGATCCTGGAGGCGGGCAGCCGTTCCTGCCACAGCGTGCCCCTGGTCGCCGGGGGCCGCTGCGTGGGCATGGTCTCCGCCCACTTCGAACGGCCCATCCGCGACCTGAGCGGCGCCCAGCTCAAGGCCCTGGAGCAGACCGGCCGCGAGGTGGGCCGCTGGCTGGCCTGGTACGACCGCACGGTCGTCCTCGACGCGCTGGAACACCTCCACGCCGCCGGCCGCCACCCCGAGGCGAGGCCGTCCCGCCGGCGCTGACGCCCCATCACCCCGCACCTCCGCACGCCGCCCCGCCGACCGGGCCCGGCGCGCCGGGGAAGGGCCCATGACACGAACCGGGGATGACACGCAGGCCACGTACCGGCCAACTCTCCCGCGCGGTACGGCGGGCGGACGGACCGGACCGCATACTCGGTCCCGTCCCGCTGTCCCCTCCCGTCCCGGAGGCCACCATGGCGCCGCTGTCCCGCCGTTCCGCCGCCCTCACCCTCGCCACCGCCGCGGTCGCCCTCACCCTGCCCGCGCAGCGGGCGGCGGCGGCACCGGGCCACCGTGTGCGCCCCCTCCGCCGGGCGCACGCCCACAACGACTACCTGCACCGGCGACCCCTGCACGACGCCCTCACCCACGGCTTCACCAGCGTCGAGGCGGATGTCTTCCTCGTCGACGGCGAGCTGCTCGTCGCCCACGAACCCGCACAGCTCGACCCGGCCAGGACCCTGCGCTCGCTCTATCTCGACCCGCTCGCGGCCCGCGTGCGCGCCCACCACGGCACCGTGTACACCGGCCACCACCGGCCCGTTCAACTGCTGGTCGACATCAAGGCCGACGGCGACGCCGCCTACCTCGCCCTCCACCGCCTCCTCGCCCCGTACCGGCGCATGCTGAGCACCTGCGCCGACGGGCGCGTCCGGCCCGGCGCCGTCACGGTCGTCGTCTCCGGCGACCGCGCGGCCCGCGCCCCCATGGAGGCCCAGCGTGTCCGGTACGCCTTCTACGACGGCCGTCCCGAGGACCTGGGCGCGCCCGCCCCCGCCTCGTTCGTCCCGCTGGTCAGCTCCAGCTGGACCCACGCCTTCCGCTGGCAGGGCGACGGCCCCTTCCCGGCCGCCGAACGGACCGCGCTGCACACCCTGGTGGGCACCGCCCACCGCGAGGGCCGCCGCGTCCGGTTCTGGGCCACCCCCGACGCGCCCGGCCCCGCCAGGGAAGCCGTCTGGGCCGAGCTGCTCGCCGCCCGCGTCGACCACCTCAACACCGACGACCTGGCCGGACTCGCCCACTTCCTCCGCACCCACGACGGGTAACGGGCCACCGTCAGGTCGTACCCGTTCGGCCGACGCGCCGTTCGTCCGGACGGCGCCCCCACTCCGCCAGACTGGCCGCCGAACGCCGCGCACCGGGCGCGGCGACCGGCCGAGGAGGGTGACACATGGCCGTATCCATCTCCGTGGTGCTGCTTCTGCTGATCCTGGCGGTGATCTTTCTGCGCAACGGTGGCCTCAAGATCTCGCACGCGCTGGTGTGCGGCCTGCTCGGGTTCTTCCTCGCGAGCACCAGCCTGGCGCCCACCATCTACAACGGCGTCTCCGCCACCGCCGACGTCGTCAGCGGTCTCAAGCCCTAGGTGTCCTGCCCGGCGAGGTCGGGGACGCGGCCGGCCGCCCCCGCGGGCGGGACGACGACCTCAGGGCGCCTCGGGCCGTACGAAGACGCCGATCCCGTTCGGTACGGCCCGCTGGGCGCCGCCGCTCGGATGGTTGAGCACGCTGACCTTCGCCGCCCCCGCCTTCCGGGCCACCAGCGTGGACGACCCGCCGCCGTCCAGGTTGACGGCGTCCGTCGCGCCCAGGTCCCGCATCGCGTCCGCCACCTCGACGACCGTCAGCCCGGTGCGGAAGCCGGCCGAACCGTCCAGCGCCAGCAGCAGCAGCCGCTGTCCGGCGTCGCGGATCCCCGCCGCCGTGCGCACCGCCGGGGTCACCCGGTCCATGCCGCTCAGCGGCTCCCCGCCGCGCAGCACCGGATAGCCCCCCACCGCGAAGCGGAACGCGCCGCCCTCCGCCGCCCGCTCGGCCGCGACCAGCGCGTACGTGACGTTCACCCGGTCGCCGACCGCCATCCGCCGCAGCTCC
Organism: Streptomyces sp. NPDC045701; assembly: GCF_056432045.1. Lineage (NCBI taxonomy): Bacteria > Bacillati > Actinomycetota > Actinomycetes > Kitasatosporales > Streptomycetaceae > Streptomyces > Streptomyces sp. NPDC045701. Next base: position 58,118 of record NZ_JBWKJV010000004.1, read on the forward strand.
CGCGCCCCCGCCTCCCGGCCGACCAGCACCTCCGTACCCGGGGCGATCGCCCCGCGGCCGGGCCTCTCCGCCACCGCCACGACCTGCCCGCCGCGCACCGTCACCTCGTAGGTCTCGTCGCTGCACGGCGCGTCCCGCCGGGTGTCGGTGCCGCAGGTGGCGCGCACCCGGGAGGCGGCGCCCCAGTCCTTGGTGAACACCCCCACCGAGTCCACCGGCAGCGCGTACTGGTTGAGCCCGCCCAGCGGCAGCACCCCCTGCTGCGACGACACCGTCCCGTCCAGCGCCAGTTCACCGATCCGCGCCCGGCCGTCCTCGCCGACGCCCAGCACCTGACGGGTGTTCGTACCGGGCGGCAGGGCGGGGCCGAACCGCTGCCCCGCGGGAACGGCGGCCTTCAGGGCCCGCCCCTCCGCCACCGCCGGGCCGACCGGGGCGCCGGTCGCCTCGACACCCGGGTGCTGGGTCTCCGACAGGTGGAAGAAGTCACCGTTGACACCGCCCACCGCTCCGGCGCCGTCGGCGAGCGCGGACAGCGACGAACGTGCCGCCACCACCCCGGGGTACAGCAGGCCCGTCGACACGCGCGCGTTGCCCAGGTCCACCGACAGCAGATGGGCGCGGGCGGTGCCGCGCGAGGAGGTGATGTCGAAATACCGGTACTCCACCCCCGGCGCCACCCGCTGCCACGCGGGTGCCGGGGCGGCGGACGGAGCCCCCGCCAGGGAGGCGCCCAGCAGGGACACCAGAAGCAGCATCAGAAACGCACGGCCGCGCGACACGGTCACGGTCCCCCCACGGTATAGGGCAACTCCCACAGGTCTCGGAAGAGTTGCCCGCCCCGGCCCCGCTACGAACCGGCCGGTCGCGAACGGATGAGGAAACGTACGCCATTCGGGGGCTCCGGGGAGAACCCGCCGCCCCGGCCGCCTCCCCGCGCGGGTACTGCTCTCTCGTCACCGTCCCCACAGGAACCACACCGCGCACTGCCACGGGGTCCTGCGCCCGGCCGCGTCACCGGTTCCGCGCGAACCACAGCCGGGCGAAGTCCACCGCCTCGGCGACCTCCACGAGCCGGCACCACGCCGACCCCACCGCACCGGTCCGCACGGCACCGCCCCCGTACCGCTCCAGGTCGGCGCCCAGCGCGGGGAAGTCCCGGTCGTCCAGGGCGACGTCCTCGTACCGCCACCACCGGCGCACCCCGCCGTCCCGCACCACACAGCGGTACGTCCGGCGCGGCGGCCGCGCCACCCGGTACTCGCCGAGGTGGAACGCGGTGCACGTGCCGAATCCCGTGCCCAGCATCAGGATCCGCGCCCGCAGGTCGTACAGCCGCGCCAGTGGCGAGTCCTCGCCCAGGTGACAGTCGGGGCGGTGCCCCGAGACCACCTTCTCGGCGTACGGCCCCAGGGCGGCGAACGACGTCTGCGGGTGCGCGCTGCGCAGCGCGCCCGGACTCCCGCGGACGAGCTCCGGCAGGACGCCGAGCCCGGCGTCGCACGGCATCGTCTCCGCGTCGTACGGCGGCATCGCCGCACGCACGCACGCCCGCCCGGCCTCACCGAGCCCGCGCACCCGCTCCCGATAGGCGGACGAGGTGTCCGAATTGCGCGCCGTGAACGCCGGAACCACGACCGTGCCGTCCGGCCCGAGCGCTCCCCGCACCGCGCGCAGCACCGCCTCCCCGCCGCCCGCCACCGGCCCCACCGCCCGTAACGACGCGTGCACCAGCAGGATCCCGCCCGGCTCCACCCCCAGCGCGGTGAGCGCCGCGCCGAGCTGACGCTCCGTATGAACCCCGGTCCCGGTCAAAGCCACTCATTCCGTCCGCCGATGGCCATGGGCGCCCATCGTAGGGCCTTCGACGCACCCCGTCGGCCCTCATAAGCAGCCAGACCGCACATCGTCAGGACGGCGTCAAAGGCCGGTGCCGGCCCGTCAGCACGCCGTCAACGACGGGTCAACGGCCCGGGCGGCCGGGCATACCGTCCAGGCACGCCCCGGCGGCCTCCCCGCGCCGGGGTCCGCTCGCTCCTCGCTCCGGGGACCCTCCAGGAGGAAGCCATGGCGAAGCTCCCGCGCGGCGACGACGATCCGGAGCCTCCCCGGCCCGCCCCGGCCGGAGCCCTGTACGTCCCCGTCCGGCCGGGGCCCCACGGCTGCGTCGTACACCTGTTCCGCACCCCGCCCGGCGGTCGCACCGCCGTCGGCTTCACCACCGGCCGGCGGCTCAGGGCCGCGCTCGGACCGCACCAGCCGTGGATCCGCCTCGCGGGCCCCGCCCTGCGGACGCTCACCGAACCGCTGGGCGTCACCACCGTCACCGTGGACCCCCGGTTCACCGCTCCTGCGGCGACCTCCGCACCCCCCGCCCCATCACCCTCGGCACCTCCGGCCCGCCCCGTCCGCCCGGCACCGGCGCCGGCCCTGCCGACCGGCTGAAAGGACCACTCATGACCACCCTCGACACGCCCCCGACGACCACGGCGACGCCCGACGGGAGCGACCTTCCCCTGTGGCCCGCCTCGACGTGGCAGCTTCCCGACGGCGACCTGTCCGTGGGCGGCGTGCCGCTCACCGGGATCGCCGACCGGTTCGACACCCCCGTCTACCTCCTGGACGAGGACGAGGTACGCGCGCGGTGCCGGGCCTACCGGCGGGCGTTCCCCGACGCCGGCGTGTATTACGCGGCCAAGGCGTTCCTGTCCCGCGCCATGGTGCACTGGGCCGACGACGAGGGCCTCGGCCTCGACGTGTGCTCGGCGGGCGAACTCCAGCTCGCCGTCACCGCCGGCTTCCCGCCGGAGAACATGGTCCTGCACGGCAATGCCAAGTCCCCGCACGACCTGGACACCGCGTTACGTCTCGGGGTCGGCCGCGTCGTCATCGACAGCGCCTCCGAGATCGCCCGGCTCGCCGCCGCCCTGGGGCCGGAGGGCCGCCAGAAGGTGATGGTCCGGGTGGCGCCCGGCATCAGCGCGGGCGGCCACGACAAGATCCGCACCGGCACCGAGGACCAGAAGTTCGGCCTGGCGATCAGCGACGGGTCGGCCCAGCACGCCATCGCCCGCGTCCTGGACCGGCCGGAGCTCGAGCTGACCGGACTGCACTGCCACCTCGGCTCGCAGATCGCCTCGGTCAAGCCGTACGCCACGGCCGTGCGCCGCATGGTCGGCCTGATGGCCCGCGTCCGCGACGCGCACGGCGTCGTCCTGCCCGAGCTGGACCTCGGCGGCGGTCACGCCGTCGCGTACCGCCCCGGTGAACCGGCCCTGGACGTCGCCCGGCTGGCCCGTACCGTGCTCGCCGCCCTGGCGGACAGCTGTGCCGCCGCCCGGCTGCCCGTGCCCCGGCTGCTGATCGAGCCGGGCCGCGCCGTCGTGGGCCCCGCCGGCGTGGCGCTCTACCGGGTACTGGCGGTCGAGCACACGGGCGAGCGGGTGTTCGTGGCGGTGGACGGCGGCATGAGCGACAACCCCGGACCCGCCCTGTACGGCGTGCGCTGCACGCCCCGCCTCGTCGGCCGGCTGACGAAAGCCGCCCCGCGCCCGGTCACCGTCGTGGGACGGCGCTGCGAGGCGGGTGACGTCCTGGCGGCGGACGTCGAGCTGCCCGGCGACGTCCACCCCGGCGATCTGCTCGCCGTCCCGGTGTCCGGCGCCTACCACCTGTCCATGGCGTCCGGCTACAACCTCGTGGGCCGCCCACCGGTCGTCGCCGTCGCCGAGGGCCGTGCCCGGCTGCTCGTCCGCCGGGAGTCACCGGCCGACTTCCGCAGCAGGGACGTCGGACTCTGAACGCCCCGCGGCCTCAGACGCGCGCCGTCCGCACCCTGGAGATGACCGTGTCCAGGAGCGCGAGGAGCACCTCGCGGACGTCGGCGCGGGCCCGGGCGTCCAGCATCAGGACGGGCGTGCGGGGGTCGCGCAGGTGCAGGGCGGCCCGGATCTCCGCCTCGGTGTACGGCTGTTCGCCGTGGAAGCAGTTGGCGCCGACCACGAACGGCAGCCCTCGGCTCTCGAAGAAGTCGACCGCCGCGAAACTCCGGTCCAGGCGGCGGGTGTCGACCAGCACGACCGCCCCGAGCGCCCCGTTCAGCAGCTCGTCCCACATGAACCAGAAGCGTTCCTGACCCGGCGTGCCGAACAGGTAGAGGACGACCCCGGCGTCGTCGAGGGTGATGCGGCCGAAGTCCATCGCCACGGTGGTGGCCGACTTCGACTCGATCCCGTCGAGGTCGTCGACGCCGACCCCGGCGGCCGTCAGCCGCTCCTCCGTACGCAGGGGTTCGATTTCGGAGACCGTCCCCACCAGGGTCGTCTTGCCGACGCCGAACCCCCCGGCGATCAGGATCTTGACGGGGGCCGCTTCCTGGGCAGGGGTGTCATATCCGGGCAAGGTTGTCCCTGATTCTCATGAGCAGGTGGACGTTGGTCGTCGCGGCCGCCTCCAGGGGCGGCCGGTGGTGGATCAGCCCGCGGTCCGCGAGCTCACCGAGGACGAGCGTCATCGGGGTGAGTCGCATCCCCATCCGCGCCGCGATCTCGGCGACCGCCCGCCCCTCCGGTGCCGGGCACAGGGACAGGACGGCCTGCCATTCGGTCGGCAGGCCGTCATGGGCGTCCTCGGCGACGGCCGCGGTGATGGTGGTGTCCATCGTGAGGACGGTGTGAGCCGCGGCTGTACGGCCATCGGTCATGGCGTACAGCCGCGTCCTGCGACGGCTTCGACGCTGCGGCTCGTCGGACATTACGACGTGGCAGTCTGCGTGCGCTCAGGTGTGCCCAGCCACTCGCCCAGCGCCTGCGCGGTCCGGACGGCCTCGCCGCCCAGCTCCCCGAGGCGGGCCTTGCGGGACGTCACGACGATCAGCGTGCTGCCCTCGCCGCAGCCGACGATGCACAGGTAGCGGTCGTCCATCTCGACCAGCTGACGGATCACCCGGCCGCCGTCGATCTCGCGGGAGATCGCCTTCATGGTCGACGCGATGCCCGAGGACGCCGCGGCGATGCGCTCCGCCTGCGGACGGTCCAGCATGTACGCGCTCAGCTTGATCCCGTCGTTGGACAGGAGGACGGCTCCCTGGATGCCGGCGATGCGGCTCAGGTTGTTGTCCAGAACGCTGAAGATCATGTCGTTCGATGTCGTCGTCATGGCTGATCCTGTCGGAGTTCGTTTTCCACTGTGCGGGTGCCCTGTTCGTAGTCGTCCCAGGCGTCGGCCACCTCCTGGGGCGTCGCCTCGTCCGGCGCGACCGCCGTGTCCGTCGCGCGCGTCTCGCGGAGCTGCTCGGCCATATGGGTCTGCGGCACCCGCTCGGGCAGGGCCGGGCGCGCGGCGCCCGCGTCCGGCCGGTCCGGGGAGGGCCGGCCCGCCACGGGCGGTTCCGGTGCCGGGCGGGCCGGGTTCCGGCGGAACGGCAGCGGGCCCGCCGCGCGCGGGACGGGACCCGGCCGGTCCTCCGGGGCCGGGCGCGGCGCGGGCGGGGCCGGCGCGGCGGGGGCGGGAGCCGCCCCGGGCTCGGGCTCCCGCTCCGTCGGAACCAGCAGGTCCCGGGGGACGATCACCACGGCCGACGTACCGCCGTACACCGAGCGGCGCAGGGTGACGGTGGCCCCCAGCTGGTCGGCGAGGTGGCCGACCACGAAGAGGCCCAGCCGGTGCGCGTTCTCGGCCAGGACGGAGTACGGCGGAGCCGAGCGCAGACGCCCGTTCATCTCCGCGTACGTGGCGGGCGTCACGCGCGGGCCGCGGTCCTCGACCTCGATGGACAGGCCGTCGGCCACCACCTCCGCCCGGATGACCACCTTCGAGCGCGGCGGGGAGAACCGGGTGGCGTTGTCCAGCAGTTCCGCCAGGAGGTGGCTGATCTGGCTGATCACCCGGGGTTCCACGCTGATCTCGTCCAGGGCCTGCCGGTCGATCCGCCGGAAGTCCTCGACCTCCGCCGCCGCCTCCCGCAGCAGGTCGGCGACGCGCATGGGCTCGGTGTGCGGGTCGGGGATCTCGCCGCCCGCCAGGATGAGCAGGTTCTCGATCTGCCGCCGCATGCCCACCGTCAGCTGGTCGGCCCGCATCAGCTGGGCCAGCAGCGCCGCGTCGGCCCCGAAGGTGTCCTGGAGTTCCTCGGTGAGGGCCAGCTGGCGGCTGACCAGGTTGCCGGTACGGGAGGCGATGCCGGCGGCGAACATGCCGAAGCCCTGCCGCTCGGCCGCCAGCCGCCGGTGCCCGTCCACGGACACGGCCACGACCCGGGCGAACGCGTCCCCGACCCGGCCCACCTCGTCCTGTTCGCCGCGGACCGGGGGCAGCGCCCCGTCGTCGACGGGCCGTCCCCTCTGGAGCCGGGCCACCACGCCGGGCAGCGTCTCCTCGGCCACGGTCACCGTACGTTCGTGCAGCACGCGCAGGCGGCGCAGTACCGAGCGGGTGGTGAACACCACGACGAGCGTGACGATCAGCAGCGCGCCGCCGCTGACCGTGATCAGCCACGTGACCTGCGCTTCGAGCTCCGAGGCCTTGGCATCGCCGTGTGCGAGCAGCGCCCGGGTACGGTCCGTGTTGAGCGCTTCCAGCTGGGCCGACCACTGCCGCTGCGCGGCCGCCCAGCCGGTGATCTCACGGGGCAGTCGCACGCCGGAGCCGGTGTCCTTGTGGTCGGACAGGACGTGGTTCTCGATACGGGTCTTGGTCTGCCACGCCTCCGACCCGGCGATCGCCGTGAAGCGGTCGACCTCCTCGGTGGGCAGGAACGGCACGATCCACCGGTCGTACAGATGGCGGTGGGCCCCCACCGCGCTGACGAAGTCGGCGAACCGGCGGGTGCTCAGCTCCCTGGACGGCCCGGCCAGCGCGACGTACGTGTCCTCCTGGGCCACCGTCTCGGCGGCGGAGAAGAGGGTCATGACGACCCGGCTCTCCTGGGTGAGACCGGCGTCCTCGGTGTGGCTGAACCCGTCCTGGAAGTAGCGGATCATCTGACTGATCAGGTCACCGTAGAAGACGATCACGCTGTCGGCGCTGCCGATGCGGGCGTCCGCGCGCTCGCGGTAGGCGTCCAGGTCGGCGAGGCCCTTCATGATCTCCAGGAGGCGGCGGTCCGACTTCTCGGTGCCGGCGCCCGCGGTGGCGGTCGCCCGGCGGAAGGCGTCCGCGGCGGCGTCCGTGGCGGCGCGCCGGGTGCGTACCGCCTCCTCGGAGACGGCGGTTCCCGCCCAGCGCGCGGCCGTCGTCGTCCGCTCGGTCTGCATCGCGACCACGAGCGTGTGCAGCGGGGGGCCGATCCGCTCGCCCGCCGCCACGTCGGCGCGCAGGTGCCCGGACTGCGCCAGCAGCCGGTCGGCGGTGACGGCGACCTGGGCGGCCATCGCGGCGGTGGGGACCAGGGCCAGCAGGACGAGCAGGGTGCGCAGGCGCACCGTGCGCCGCCGGCGAGGTGCCGGCGGAACGGGTGGACCTTCGGGAGCTATGGAAGACATCGGCCCTCGGGAGCGGGGAGCGGGGGAAGGGGACGGGCGGGCGGCCGGGACCGGCACCGCCCTGGGGGAGGGCGTGGGGGACGGCCGGGCCGGCTGCGGTGACACATGCGGGTGCCGATCATAACCAGCCAAGTCGGGTAACGGAGAGGTTGCTTCCCCATGAACCGCGTGGTAAATGCACCGATCGCATCGCGGGCGAAAGGTCGCACGGGGAATCAACCGCCGTTACCGGCCATGAAGTTATCGAGAGGGGCAGAGGGGATCAATCGGGCAATCCCGTGTGCTCGGCAAGGATTCGGCCGGTGGCTCACGGGGAACCACCGGCCGGAAACGCGTCCGGGGGGACGAGGAACTCAGGCGTTCAGGGCCGCCGACACCACCGAACGGGCCTCCTCCTGCACACGCGTCAGGTGCTCCGGGCCCAGGAACGATTCCGCGTACACCTTGTAGACGTCCTCGGTGCCCGAGGGACGGGCCGCGAACCAGGCGTTGTCGGTGGTCACCTTGATGCCGCCGATGGCGGCCCCGTTCCCCGGGGCCTCCGTGAGCACACCGGTGATCGCCTCGCCGGCGAGGGTGCCGGCCGTCACCTGGGAGGGGGAGAGGCGGGCGAGGACGGCCTTCTCCTCACGGCTCGCGGGCGCGTCGACCCGGGCGTACGACGGCTCACCGAACCGCGCGGTGAGCGACGCGTAGTGCTCGCTCGGCGTGCGGCCGGTCACGGCCAGCATCTCCGACGCCAGCAGCGCCAGGACGATGCCGTCCTTGTCCGTCGTCCACACCGATCCGTCCCGGCGGAGGAACGAGGCGCCGGCGGACTCCTCACCGCCGAAGCCGAGCGACCCGTCGGCCAGTCCGTCCACGAACCACTTGAATCCCACGGGCACTTCGACCAGCCGCCGTCCGAGGTCGGCGGCCACCCGGTCGATCATGCCGGACGACACCAGGGTCTTGCCGACGCCCGCACCGGCCGGCCACCGATCGCGGTGCCGGTACAGGTAGTCGATGGCGGTGGTCAGGTAGTGGTTGGGGTTCATGAGGCCGCCGTCCGGGGTGACGATGCCGTGCCGGTCGGCGTCCGCGTCGTTGCCCGTGGCGATGTGGAACCGGTCGCGCCCCTCGATCAGCGACGCCATCGCGTACGGGGACGAGCAGTCCATCCGGATCTTCCCGTCCCAGTCCAGGGTCATGAACCGCCACGTGGGATCGGTCCGGGGGTTGACCACGGTCAGGTCGAGCCGGTGCTCCTCCGCGATCCGGCCCCAGTACGCGACCGACGCGCCGCCCAGCGGGTCCGCCCCGATCCGTACCCCCGCCGAGCGCACGGCGTCCAGGTCCAGGACCGAGGGCAGGTCCCGCACGTATGAGCCGAGGAAGTCGTACCGACCCGTGGTCGGGGCCGCCAGCGCCCGGGCGTACGTCAGCCGCCGGACGTCCTTCAGGCCGCCCGTCATGATCTCGTTGGCCCGCTCCTGGATCCAGCCGGTCGCCTCCGAACCGGCCGGCCCGCCGTTCGGCGGGTTGTACTTGAACCCGCCGTCGGCCGGCGGGTTGTGCGAGGGCGTGACCACCACACCGTCGGCCAGGCCGGAGGCGCGGCCGCGGTTGTGGGTGAGGATGGCGTGCGACACCGCCGGGGTGGGGGTGTAGCCGTCGGCCGCGTCGACGAGCACCGTCACGCCGTTGGCCGCGAACACCTCGACGGCGGTCACCCGGGCCGGCTCCGACAGCGCGTGGGTGTCCGCGCCGAGGAACAGCGGCCCGTCGATGCCCCGCCCGGCCCGGTACTCGCAGATCGCCTGGCTCGTCGCCGCGATGTGGTCCTCGTTGAAGGCCCCTCCCAGCGAGGACCCGCGGTGCCCCGACGTCCCGAAGGTGACGCGCTGGGCCGGTTCCGCCGGGTCGGGGTGCAGGGCGTAGTACGCGGTCACCAGCCGGGCCACATCGATGAGGTCCTCCGGCCGCGCCGGCCGCCCCGCGCGCTCGTTCGGCATCCGTCCACTCCTCCATGTCGGTCGGGGGAATCCCGTTGGTGCGATCAGTACAAGAGCGATGATCGCCCGTCGATCGCGTTTCACACGACTGCCCCTCCGGAGGTCCCCTCGGGGGCGTTCCCGAGGGGCATGCCCAGCGCGGCCCCGGGCACCCGCATCGCATGGCGATTTTCCGAAAGTTGGCGCGTCCCCTGCTGGCATCCACGTTCGTCACCGGAGGACTGCGCACCTGGCGCGATCCGGGGGCCGTGGCGCCGGTGGCCGAACCGGTCGTCCGGCCCCTCACCGCACGGCTACCGGCACTGCCCGACGACGCCGCCGCGCTGGTCCGCCTCGGCAGCGCCGTGCAGGTCGGCGCGGGCCTGCTGTTCGCCACCGGCCGCCTCCCCCGCCTCTCCGCGCTCGCCCTGGCCGCCGGACTCGTCCCGACGACCCTGGCCGGACACGCCTACTGGACGGAGGAGGACCCGGAGGAGCGGGCACGCCAGCGGGCCCACTTCTACAAGAACCTCTCCCTGCTGGGCGGCCTGCTGATCGCGGTGGCCGACACGCACGGCAAGCCGTCCCTGGCGTACCGCGTGAGCAACGCCGGCTAGCGGCCGGGCGGGCCTCCGGTCGGCGGGGGCGGGCTCATCGCCCACCGGATCGTCCTGGTCAGCGCATGCCCGGACGCCCGGACGAGGGTCTCCTCGACGCCCGGGACCCGGGGCACGCCGAGCTGCCCGCGCGCCCACGGCGGCAGCGTGGAGAGCGCGTTGGCGGCGAGCACGGCGTACGGGGGCCGGGCGATCCACGGCAGCGGCGGGTGCAACAGGATGAACCGGGCGGCATCCCGCGCCTCCCGGGTGGCCCGCAGTTCCGGGCGGTACGCGGCCAGCCGCTCGGCCAGCGCGGCCAGGTCGCGCGGGGGGTCGACCACTCCGAGGGCCTCGGCCACGCGCGCGGTGTCGGCGACGTACGCGTCGCAGCCGGCGGCGTCCAGCGGGCGGGCACCGTAGCGCTGGTGGGCGGTCAGGAAACTGTCGACCTCGGCCACGTGCACCCAGCCCAGCAGGTGCGGGTCGGCGGCGTGGTACGGCTCCCCGGCGGCGGTGGCCCCGCGCACGCGCTCGTGCACCGCCCGCACCCGCTCCACCGCCCGCCGCGCGTCGTCCGCGGTGCCGTACGTCGTCACGGCGAGGAACGTGCTGGTCCGCTGGAGGCGCCCCCAGGGGTCGCCCCGGTAGCCGGAATGAGCCGCCACGGCCGCCATCGCCAGCGGGTGCAGGGACTGCAGCAGCAGCGCCCGCAACCCGCCGATGAACATGGACGCGTCACCGTGGACGGTCCTGATCGGCCGCTCGGGGCCGAACCAGCGCGGCCCCGGGGCGCCGTGGATCCGGGCACGGTTGACCGGCCCGGCGGGCCCCGCGACACGGGTGAAGATCCCCTGGCCCAGACGCTCCCGCAACGTGTCCATGCCGCCAGTATCCGCCGCCGCACGGGGCGGCGGGAGGGGCCGGCCGGTCACTGCAGGACACGCACCGCCGCGGCGAACACCGGCGGCATCCGGGCGGCGGCCGGAACCACCAGCCGCGCCGTGTCCCGCCGGCCGCCGACCCGCACCAGCGCCCCGGTCAGCAGCCGGTGCCACCGCGACAGCCGCCGCCACTCCCGCTCGTACGCCGCCGGCCGCCCCGCCCGCAGACAGCGCACCGCCGCCTCCGCCGACGCCAGCGCCAGGGACACGCCCTCGCCGGTCAGCGCGTCCACGTACCCGGCCGCGTCACCGACGAGCAGCACCCGGCCGGCCACCCTGCCCCGGACCCGCTGCCGCATCGGCCCGGCCCCCCGTACGGCGCTGGTCGCCGCACCGGCGTCCAGGCGGGCGGCGAGCTCCGGGAAGTGGCCCAGGTGCACGTCGTACGGACGCCTCGCCGTGCTCAGGAAGGCCACCCCGACCAGGTCGTCCGCGACCGGCGTCACGTACGCCTCGCCGCCGCCCGTCCCCGACCAGTGCACCTCCACGAAGTCCGACCACGGCGCCACCCGGTAGTGCCGCCGCAGCCCGAACCGCCGGGGCGACCGGACCGGCAGCTCCAGCCCGAGCGCCCGGCGCACGGGGGAGTGCAGCCCGTCCGCCGCGACGAGCCACCGGGCCCGCAGCCCCGCCGCGCTCACCCCGTCCGCGCCCTGCCGTACACCGGTGACCCTGCCGGTCACGACCCGTACGCCCAGGTCCGCCGCGCGCCCGGCCAGCGCGGCGCTCAGGACGGTCCGCCGCACGCCCAGCCCGGTGCCGCCCCGGAAACCGGCCTCGGCCCGGTGCGGTCCGTCCACGTACCGGATGCCGCACAGCGGGTGGCCGTCCGGGGCGACGCCGAGCGCGGCCAGGGACCGCACCCCGCCCGGCATCACCCCCTCGCCGCACGCCTTGTCCACCGGTCCCGGACGCGGCTCGACCACCACGGCCTCCATCCCGTTCAGCGCGGCGTGGATCGCCGTGGCCAGACCGGCCGGCCCGCCGCCCGCCACCAGCAGGTCGATCACCGGGGCCCGCCCCCGGCACCGGCCGGTACCGGTGCGGCGGCGGCACCGCTCGCCCCGCCCAGCGCCGCGTCCTCGCAGCGGATCCGCACCACGAGCAGCGCGGCGTTCGCCACCGTGAAGCACGCGGCCGTCAGCCACGCACCGTGCACCAGCGGCAGGGCGACGCCCTCGGCCACCACCGCCACGTAGTTGGGATGCCGCAGCCACCGGTACGGCCCGCCGGACACCAGGGGCAGCCCCGGAACCACCAGCACACGGGTGTTCCAGCGCGGCCCCAGCGTCCGCACGCACCACCACCGCAGCCCCTGCGCGGCCACGGCCGCCGCCAGCATGGTCCAGCCGAGCACGGGCCGGAACGGCCGGTCCAGCGCCCACACCTCGGCCAGGCACCCGGCGAGGAGAGCGGTGTGGAGCACCACCATGACCGGGTAGTGCCCCCGCCCCGACTCCACCGCGCCACGGGCGAGACTCCAGCGCGCGTGGCGGCGGGCGACGACGAGCTCGGCGAGCCGCTCGACACCGACGACCAGCACCAGCAGGGTGTACCAGACCATGGGGCTCTCCCGTCTACCAGCGCAGCAGGACCAGTTCGGTGCAGAAACCCGGGCCCATGGCGAGCAGCAGCCCGGGGGTTCCCGGCGGCGGGGCCGCGGCCAGGGTGTCGCGCAGGACGTGCAGCACCGAGGCCGACGACAGGTTGCCGACCTCCGCCAGCGAGCGCCTGGCGGTGTCGAGGGCGCCGTCCGGCAGGTCGAGCGCCTCCGCGACCGCGTCCAGGACCTTCGGGCCGCCGGCGTGGCACACCCACGCCGTCACGTCACGACGGCCCAGGCCGTGCTCGGCCAGGAAACCGTCGACATCGGCGGCGAGGTTCTTGCGCACCAGGTCCGGCACCGCGGGATCGAGGACGACGCGGAAACCCGAGTCGGTGACGTCCCAGCCCAGCAGCCGCTCGGTGTCCGGGTACAGACGGCTGCGGCCGGCCACCACACTGGGGCCTCCGGCCGCGCCCCCGCCGCCGGGAGCCGTGACCGGATGCCGCCGGGCGCCGCACGCGACCACGGCCGCGGCGCCGTCACCGAACAGCGCGGTCGCGACGAGCTGGGCCGGTGAGGCCAGCTCCCGCTGGAGGGTCAGCGAGCACAGCTCCACGGAGAGCAGCACGGCGACGTCGTCCGGCCGGCCCAGCAGGTAGTCGTGCAGCCGGGAGATCCCGGCCGCACCGGCCACGCACCCCAGGCCGAAGACCGGCAACCGCCTGACGTCCGGCCGCAGCCCGAGCCGCCCCACGAGGAGGGCGTCCACGGACGGCGCGGCGATGCCGGTCACCGATGTGAAGATCAGCAGGTCCACGTCCCGCGGCGACAGCCCCGCCTCCCGCAGCGCCCCTCCCACCGCCTCGGCACCCAGCTCCACGGCACCGGCGACGAACGCGTCATTGGCCGCGCCGAAGCCGTCCAGCTCCCCGTACCCGTCCAGCGGGAGCACCGTGTGGCGCGCACGCACCCCCGTGCCGGCGTGCAGCCGGTCGAGGGTGCCCCGGCCGACCCCGGCCGGCAGGCAGTGCCGGGCCGCCATGTCGGCGAGGTCCCGCTGGGTGTGCCGGTGCGGCGGCAGGACTCCACGCACGGCTGCGATCCGGGTCATCGGCGCTCCAGGACGGGGACAGCGGTCACCCATGTGTGCCCTCGTGCCGTGTCGCCGTACCGCACGTTCGCCCGTTGGGCGCCGGAGCCGCCTACGCTCGGCCCGTGGACGCCACCGAACAGCCCGCCGCGGTACGCGGCGGTGCCGTCATGGGCCTGCTGGCGGCCTGTCACCCCGGTCCGGCCGCGGCCGTGACGGTCCTGGTGACGGTGCTGGCGGCGGCCGCCGGGCACGACGCGCGCGGCTGCCTCCTGGTCGGCGCCGCCGTGCTGGCGGGCCAGCTGTCGGTCGGCTGGTGCAACGACGCCGTGGACGCGGCGCGGGACCGGGCGGCCGGGCGGCGCGGCAAGCCGGTGGTCGCCGGGGCCGTCGGCGCGGCGGCCGTGGGGGGCGCGGCGGTCGTGGCGCTGGGGCTCGCCGTACCGCTGTCCCTCGCCTGCGGCCCTCTCGCGGGCGGAGTGCACCTGGCGGGTGTGGCCGCCGCGTGGGCGTACGACCTGGGCCTGAAGGCGACCGTGCTGTCCTGGCTGCCGTACGCGCTCGGGTTCGCCGCCCTGCCCGCCTTCGTCACGCTGAGCCTGCCGGGCAGCCCGTGGCCGGCCTGGTGGGTCGCCGTCTCCGGGGCGCTGGTGGGGGTGGGCGCGCACCTGGGCAACGTCCTCCCGGACATCGGTCACGACCTGGCCACCGGGGTACGCGGCTGGCCGCAGCGCCTGGGTCCGGCGCGGGTACGGCTGCTGCTGCCGGTGCCGCTGGTGGCCGCCTCCCTGCTCCTGGCCCTCGCCGGTCCCCGGCCGGGCGGGCCCGGTCCGGTGGGCCCGGCGGTGGGCGCGCTTGCCGTGGTGACCGCCGTGGGGACGGCCGTGGCCGGCGCCGTCATCGGCCGCCGCAGGCCCCGGGTGCCGTTCGCCGCGGCCGTCGTGGTCGCCGCCGTCGACGTGGCGATGCTGGTGTGGCGGGGCGCCGCGACGGCATGACGCCGGTCACGCGCCCAGGGGGCGGAGGGGGCCGCCGGGGCACCGCGCGCGGTGGCCGTGGGACAGCGCCGCGCCGCCGGGGAGCGACTCCTCCACGTCCGCGACCCGGCCCGGCGACCGCGTCACGCCTGTCGGGGCCCGTGCCCCGGACCCGCCGCCCGGGCGGGTCAGTCGCGCGGCGGGCCGGACTGCTCGGTGCGCTCCGCGTTCTTCTCCTTGATCCGTACCGCTTCCTTGCGGACCTCGGCCTGGACCGTGCGCTCACGCACCAGCCACTCGGGGTTCTCCGCCTTCAGCGCCTCGATCTGCTCCGTGGTGAGGGGCTCGGTGACGCCGCCCCGCGCGAGACCGGAGATGGAGACGCCGAGCTTGGCCGCGACGACGGGCCGGGGGTGCGGGCCGTCGCGGCGCAGCTCGCGCAGCCACTCGGGCGGATCGGCCTGGAGCGCGGTGAGCTCGGCGCGCGAGACGACACCCTCCTGGAATGCGGTGGGCGTGGCCTCGAGGTACACACCCAGCTTCTTCGCCGCCGTGGCGGGCTTCATCGTCTGGGTGGTCTGGTGCGACTTCATGTGTCAAGGGTATCGAGCGTGTGCGCGACCTCCGACCACGACCGGTAACCTGGCGGCGTGACAGGCTCCGACGCGTCCCCTTCGTTCCGGCTCGCCTACGTCCCGGGTGTGACGCCGACCAAGTGGGTGCGGATCTGGAACGAACGGCTGCCCGACGTCCCGCTGACCCTCGTGCAGGTGTCCGCCGCCGAGGCGGCCGGCCTGCTGCGGGCCGGTGACGCCGACGCGGGCCTCGTGCGGCTGCCCGTTGACCGCACCGACCTCAGTGCCATCCCCCTGTACACCGAGGCGACGGTGGTCGTGGTCCCCAAGGACCACCTCGTGGCGACGGCGGACGAGGTGTCCGCCGAGGACCTGGCCGACGACGTGGTCCTGCACCCGCTCGACGACACCCTCGGCTGGGAGCGTCCGCCGGGGCTCCCGGCGAAGGAGCGTCCCGCCACGACGGCGGACGCCGTGGAGCTGGTGGCGGCGGGCATCGGGCTGCTGGTCGTGCCGCAGTCGCTGGCGCGCCTGCACCACCGCAAGGACCTCACGTACCGCACGGTGACGGACGTCCCGCAGTCGCGCGTGGCGCTGTCGTGGCCGGAGGACGCGACCACCGACCTGGTGGAGCACTTCATCGGGATCGTCCGGGGGCGGACCGTCAACAGCACGCGCGGCCCCCAGGCCCCGGCGGACCGGTCGGCGGGCAAGCGCGCCGACAGCGGCGGCGCGGCCCGCCGGAAGCCCCCGGCCGCCAGACAGACCGGGAAGCAGAACACCAAGCAGGCCGGCAAGCCGGGCGGAAAGAGCCCGCGCGGCGGTTCCGGCGCCCCCAAGGGCGGCAAGCGGGGCAAGCCCCGCGGCCGGTCCTGAGTTCCCGCCGGTCCAGAGTTCCCCATCCCGGAGCGCCCGCCGGTCGTCCGAGTCGACCGCGGGTGGTGTGGTCCGTACCAAACCCTTGACAGGGTCTTCGCTCACTTCTTGAATCACGTAATGAACTAACCCTTGGCCGACTGAACTTGGGCCTGTCTGTCATGGGCACGACATGACGGCCCGCACATGTCCCAGGAAGGGAGAGTCATGGACTCCCCACGTCTCCTCCGGCGCCTGCTGCTGCCCCTCGCCCCCCTCCTCACCCTCGCGGCACTCTCCACCGGACTGGCCCCCGCGCCGGCCCCGGTGCCCGCCCCAGCCGCAGTGGCCGCTCCCGCGCCCGCCGCCGTGACGTTCTCCGACGACTTCGACGGGCCCGCCGGCTCCGCCGTCGACGGCACGAAGTGGCAGATCGAGACCGGTGACAACGTCAACAACCACGAGCGCCAGTACTACACGGCCGGCAACCGCAACGCCGCGCTCGACGGCCAGGGACACCTGGTCATCACCGCCCGCCGGGAGAACCCGGCCAACTACCAGTGCTGGTACGGGCGTTGTGAGTACACCTCCGCCCGGCTCAACACGGCCGGCAGGTTCACCACCACCTACGGCCGGGTCGAGGCCCGGATGAAGATCCCGCGCGGGCAGGGCATGTGGCCCGCGTTCTGGATGCTGGGCGACGACATCGGGCAGGTCGGCTGGCCCGCCTCGGGCGAGATCGACATCATGGAGAACGTCGGGTTCGAACCGTCCACCGTCCACGGCACCCTCCACGGACCCGGCTACTCCGGCTCCGGCGGCATCGGCGCCGGGTACACCCTCCCCGGAGGCCAGGCGTTCGCCGACGCGTACCACACCTTCGCCGTCGACTGGAGTCCCAACCTCATCACCTGGTCCGTCGACGGCACCGTCTACCAGCGGCGCACGCCCGCCGACCTGGGCGGCCGCCAGTGGGTCTTCGACAAGCCGTTCTTCCTCATCCTCAACCTCGCGGTCGGCGGCTACTGGCCCGGCGACCCCGACGGCAGCACCGCCTTCCCCCAGCAACTCCTGGTCGACTACGTACGGGTGAGCACCGGCGGCGGCCAGACCGGCTCCGGCCCCATCACCGGCATCGGCGGCAAGTGCGTGGACGTGGCCGGCGCCAACAGCGCCAACGGCACGCCCGTACAGCTCTACGACTGCAACGGCACCGCCGCGCAGAACTGGACCGTGGGCTCCGACGGCACCATCCGCGCGCTCGGCAAGTGCCTGGACGTGGCATCGGGCGGTACGGCCGACGGCACCCGTGTCCAGCTGTGGGACTGCAACGGCACGGCCGCACAGGTGTGGGCCCTCCCCGCCGCCCGCGACATCGTCAACCCGCAGGCGAACAAGTGCCTCGACGCCACCGGCGGCAGCTCAGCCAACGGCACCCGGCTGCAGATCTGGACCTGCACCGGAGCCGCCGCCCAGAAGTGGACCGTCACCCGCTGACCGGAAAGGGAAACCGACTGTCCCTCCCGCCCTCCCGCCAGCGAGAATGCGGCATCTCGAACGGGAGGAAACCATGAGCAGGGCACACCTGACTCTGCACGAGCTGCTGCCGCCGCGCGAACTGGCGGCAGCGCTCGACGCGGGGCACGTCACCCGCAAAACACATCCGGAACTGCCGCTGTCCCTCTACACGTACACCCGGGCGTGCCAGTACGAGAGGATCTGGAACCGCGTCACCATGCGGTGCCGAGGTCTGGTCGCCGACGACGGCACCGGTGAGGTCGTCGCGCTGCCCCTGCCGAAGTTCTTCAACATCGGGGAGCACGAGGCCGGTCAGCCGTACGCGCCCGCGCTGCCGGACGAACCGTTCGAGGTGTACGACAAGGTCGACGGCAGCCTCGCCGTGGTCTTCCACTACGCGGGCCGGTGGCACGTCGCGTCCAAGGGGTCGTTCGTCAGCACGCAGGCCACCTGGGCGCAGCGCCGGCTCGACGGCACGGACACCTCGTCCCTCACCCCGGGCGTGACGTACCTCGCCGAGATCCTCTACCCCGAGAACCGCATCGTCGTCGACTACGGCGACCGCCGGGACCTGGTGCTGCTCGCCGCGTTCGCGAAGGACGGCACGGAGACACCCCTGGCCGACGCCGCGCCCGCGTGGCGGCCGATCGGGTCCGTGGTCACGGTCCGCCCGCCCGTGCCGCTCGCCGAGCTGCTGGCCCTCACCGAGGCCGGCACCCTCCCCGGCGGGAGGACGGCCACCGGGACGGACGCGGAAGGCTTCGTCCTGCGCTTCGCGTCCGGGGTACGGGTGAAGGTCAAGCTGTCGGAGTACGTACGCCTCCACAAGGTGCTGACGGGCGTCACCGAGCGGGACGTCTGGCGCGGCCACGGCGTCCAGCGCTTCGCGCACCTGCCCGCCAAGCAGCTGGTCCAGGCCCTGGGCTGCTCGCCGGCGGACGTCGACGCGACGGGCGGCCGTCCGCTGGACGCCCTGCTGGAGCAGGTGCCGGACGAGTTCGACGCCTGGGTGCGCGAGGTGATCGCGCGGATCGAGAAGGACGTGGCGGACCGGGAGCGCGCCATCGAGGACGCGTACCGGGCGCTCGCTCCGCTCGCCGGCGACCGTGCCGCCTTCGCGCGCGCCGTGCGGGCGCTGCCCGACCCGGCCGTCCGGCCATGTTCCTGCGCCTGGACGGGCGCCCGACGGAACTCGCGACCTACCGTTCGGTGCGCCCGCGGGCGTCCGACCCCTTCAAGCACGACGAGGAGAACTGACCGGTGCCCGAAGTACACGTGATGACGGGCCTGCCCGCCTCGGGGAAGACGACCGAGGCCCGCCGCCTCCAGGCGGCGTCCGGGGGCCGGATGCGCCGGGTCAACCTCGACGACCTCCGCACCATGATGGACGTCCCCACGGGGGAGCGGAACTCCCACGCCCACGAGCAGACCGTGCTCGCCGTCCAGGACGCGGCGGTCCGCGCGGCCGTCGACGGCGGGTTCGACGTGGTGGTCGACAACACCCACCTGACCCCCCACATACCCAAGCGGCTGAAGGCCGCCGTCGGCGGGCGGGCCACGTTCACCGTGCACGACTTCACCGGCGTACCGGTGGAGGAGTGCGTACGGCGCGACGGGGCACGCGAGCGCCCCGTGGGGGAGGAGATCATCCGGCTGCTCGCCGACAAGCACGCCAAGGCCAGGAGGGGCGGTTGGCAGCTCACCGCGGACTGGTTCAACGACCAGGCTCCCGTGGAGCCGTACGTCGCCGACCCGTCGCTGCCGTCGGCGGTCCTGTGCGACATCGACGGCACCCTCGCCCTGCGTGGGGACCGGGGCCCGTACGACTTCACCCGCTGCGGCGAGGACCTGCTCAACGTCCCGGTGCGGCACGCTCTGGGGGCCTTCCGGCGCGTCGGCGACGACGCGGTCGTGCTGCTCTCCGGGCGGGGCGAGGAGCACCGGGAGAAGACGGAGGAGTGGCTCCGGCGGCACGACGTGCCGTACGACGAACTGTGGATGCGGGCCGCGGGCGACCACCGGCGCGACGACGTCGTGAAGGCCGAGCTGTTCGACCGGCACGTCCGTCACCGCTTCGCGGTACGGGTCTCCCTCGACGACCGCGACCGCGTCGTCGCCGTCTGGCGCCGGATGGGCCTGCCCACGTGGCAGGTCGACTACGGCGACTTCTGAGCGGGGCGGACGGGGCGGGAGGCGCGGGGCGGGTGCCCACGGGGGCGGTGCGCCGGCCACGTGGTGCCCACGGGGCCGGTGCGCCGGTGGTGTGCGCTGTGGGCCCGCGCCGAGGCGTGCTCAGCGCCGGGCGCACGCCCAGGCGCCCATGCCCTGCATCGCCGCGAGTCTGCGGGCCGTGGCGATCTGCTGGGCCTTGGTGGCCAGATCCGCCCGGGGCGCGTACCGCAGGCCGCCGGCGGCGACCCAGCTGGACTGCTTGAACTGGAGGCCGCCGTAATGGCCGTTGCCGGTGTTGGCGTTCCAGTCGCCGTTGGACTCGCACTTCGCGATGGCGTCCCAGTTCGCGCGTCCGCCCGGGCGCTGCCCGGCGGCCTGCGCGGCGGGGGCGACGAGCGTCAGGGCGACCGACGCGCACAGCGCGGCCGCGGTGAGCCCGCCGAGGACGCCCATGCTGCCTGTCCTGCTGGTATGACGATGCATCAGGTCCCTCTTGGGTCGGTCGAACCCGCCCCTGGCAAGGGGCCGGCCGGATGCCTACGACCGTAGGGTCGGGCGCCGCACGCGGCACGCGGTGTTGCGCCCATCGGGTCAGCGCGCCCGGAACGCTGGGGGGAGACCGCACTGACGGCCGGTCACCGGCCCGGGCGGGTCAGGAAGTCCGCGATGCGCCCGCCCCAGCCACGGACGTCGGCGCGGGTCCGGGCCACCCGGAGGTCCGCGCGCAGCAGCCGGGCCGCCGTCTCCGCGGTCGACAGCGGGTGGCCGGGGTCGTCCGCCCACGCCAGGACCAGACACGGCAGTCCCAGCCGGGCGAGTGCCTCCGGAGGCGGCAGGTCCGACCGCGCCAGGCCCCGCAGGACGGACGGCAGCACCCGCTCCTCCGGCGTCGGCGGGACGTCGGGGACGCCGGCCGCCACCGGCGGGCGCGGGCCCCGCGCCCGGTCGGCGAGCCACGCGGCGGCCCCCTCGCGCTCGACCGTCTCCGCCGCCCGGCGGTTGCCGCCCGCGTACGCCTCCCGTGTCGTCCAGGCGGTCGGCGGGATCAGCAGCACCAGCCGGGAGAACCGCTCCGGCGCCCGGACAGCGGCGTGCAGCACCGTCCCGCACCCCATGGACGCGCCCATCGCGTCGACCGGCCCGTCCGCGCCCAGGTGGTCGAGCAGGGCCAGCAGGTCGTCCGCGAGCGAGGCGTACGTGTAGTCGCTCTCCACCGGCCCGCCCGTGGACCGGCCGTGGGCGCGGGCGTCGTAACGGACCAGGCGCCGGCCCGCGCGCACCACCGGCGCCCAGTCGAACAGCCCCATCCGGTCCTCGGCGGCCCGGCCCGCGAAGCCCCCGTGCGCGTACACCGCGAGGGGACCCCGGCCGGTGTCCTCGTAGCGCAGCTCGGCCCCCCGGTGCCGGAAGACGCGCTCCCCGGCCATGTGCTCTCCCACTGCCCGCCCTCCGGGTCCGGTGCGGCGATTCACGTGTGCGGCTTTGCGAAGATGATCGCTTTTCCTCCCTAGTGTGATCGTCATGACGCGCACATCCCCCCGGCCCCCGAGCGGCCCCCCTCGCCGCGCGAGGCGCCCGGGCTACCTGGCGGCGGCCGCGGTCTTCGCCATCGGAATGGCCGGCACCACGCTCCCCACCCCGCTGTACGGCCTGTACCGCCAGGAGCTGGGCTTCTCCGAGCTGATGGTGACGGTCGTGTTCGCCTCCTACGCCGTGGGGGTGATCCTCACCCTGCTGCTGGCGGGCAACCACTCCGACGTGGCGGGCCGGCGCCCGGTCCTGCTGTGCGCGCTGGGGTTCGCCGCGGCCAGCGCGGTGTGCTTCCTGCTCGAAGGCGGCCTGCCCGCCCTCTTCGCCGGCCGGGTCCTCTCGGGCTTCTCCGCCGGGCTGCTGAGCGGGGCCGGCACGGTCACCGTGCTGGAGCTGGCGCCACCGGAGCGCAGGTCCCGCGCGGGCCTCGCCGCCACCGCCGCGAACATGGGCGGCCTGGGCTGCGGCCCCCTGCTGTCGGGGTTGCTCGCCGAGTACGCCCCGATGCCACTGTCCCTGCCGTTCCTGGCCCACCTCGGGCTCCTGGCCGTGGCCTGCGCGATCGTCCTGCTGCTGCCCGAGACCGTCCCCGGAGCGCGGCTCGGTGCCCGGCCGGGACCGCAGGGGCTGTACGTGCCCGCGGAGGTCCGCGGCGTCTTCACGCCCTCGTCCCTCGCCGCCTTCGCCGGGTTCTCGCTCCTCGGCCTGTTCACCGCCGTGGCGCCGAGTTTCGTCTCCCACGCACTCGGCATCGGCGACCTGGCCGTCTCCGGGCTCGTGGTCTTCTCGGTGTTCCTCTCCTCCACCGTGGGCCAGGCGCTGACCGGCCGGGTGCCGGTGCGTTCCGCCCTGCCCCTGGGCTGCCTGGTGCTGGTCGGCGGGCTCCTCCTCGTGGGGGCGTCGCTGTGGGCCGAGTCCCTGGCGCTGATGGTGGCCGGTGCCGTCTGCGGCGGGCTCGGCCAGGGCCTCGCCTTCCGCGCCGCGCTGACCGCCGTCGGGGACGCGGCGCCTCCCGCGCACCGGGCGGCCACCATCTCCTCGTTCTTCGTCGTCGCCTACACGGGCATCTCGCTGCCGGTCGTCGGCGTCGGCGCGCTGACGATGTGGCTGGGCCTGGAACGCGCCGGACTGACGTTCACGGCCTGTGTGACCGTCCTCGTCGCGGCCACCGCGGTCCACCTCGTCCGGCGCCCGGTGGCGACTCGCGGTCACTGACGCCTCGGATAGGATGATTTTTCAGTATCCGAGCCGATGGGTCGCTGTCACGCCCCGGTGGTGAGGTCATCACGTTGGACACGCACGAGTCGACCAGCGACTCACCTGAGCGGCCCCTGACGGCGGCGGGGTACGCGGGAGTGCTCCGTGACCTGCTGCCGATCGCCCTGTGGCGGACCGACGCCGACGGCCACGTGGTCGAGTGGTCCCTCGCCGCCCAGGACGTCCTGGGCCACCTGCCGGCGGACATCATCGGCCGGCACGCCAAGCCGGTGCTGGTCCCGGAGGCCGACTGGGAGCTGGCCGAGCGGCTGGCCAGGAGGGTGCGGAGGGGCGACGCCGTGGCCGCCGCCCTCCCGGTACGGCACCGCGACGGGCACCTCGTGCCGATGGAGATGTGGATCTGCCCGGCCGCCGACCAGCAGGGCGGGACGGGCATCCTGGCCATCGCCGTCGAGACCACCGCGGTCCTGCACATGCGCGACTCGCTCGCCGCCCTCCAGGGGCTGTTCAGCCAGTCACCCATCGGCCTCGCGCTGCTCGGCCCCGACCTGCGGTTCCTGCGGGTCAACGAGGCACTCGCCCGGATGAACGGCGTACCGGCCCGCGAACACCTCGGCAGACGCCTCACCGAGGTCGCCCCCGGGATCAACGCCGCCGCACTGGAGACGGTGATGCGCCAGGTCCTGGAACGCGGCGAGGCGGTGGTCGACGTCCGCCGCACCGGCCACACCCCCGCCGACCCCGGACGCGAACGGACCTGGTCCTGCTCCTACGCGCCCCTGCTCGACGGCGCCGGCCACCGGCTCGGCGTGGTCGCGTCGCTCATCGACATCACCGACGCCCAGCGCGCCCACGTCGAGGCCGAACGGGCCCGCCGCCGCTTCGCCCTGCTGGCGGAGGCCGGCACCCGCATCGGGACCACCCTGGACCTGCGGCGGACCGCGGAAGAGGTGGTGGACCTGCTCGTCCCCCGGCTGGCCGACTCCGCCGACGTCCACCTGCGCCAGGAGGTGCTGGACCCCGAGGAGGCCGCCGCCTCCACCCGCGGGGTGCTGCGCCGGATCGCGATGTCCTTCGAGGACCCCACCGCCCCGGCCGAGGCACTGGCGGTGGGCCTGACCTACCAGGTGCCGCCCGGATCGGTGTACGAGCGGGTCATCGCCGACGGCCTCCCGATGGACCTCCACCAGGCCGACGTCCCGGCCCTGGTCCGCGACCCGCACGCCGGCCGGCTGCGCGGCTACCTCGCCCGCCTCGGCTCCGCGCGGCTGGTCCCGCTGGTCGCCCGCGGCAAGGTGCTCGGCGCCGTGGTGGTCACCCGCACCCGCGGCCGGGAGCCGTTCGACCAGCAGGACCGCGTCCTCATCGACGACCTGGTCGCCAGGGCCGCGCTCAACATCGACAACGCCCTGATGTACACCCGCCAGCGGGAGGCCGCCCTCACCCTCCGGCGCAGCCTCGCCGACAACGCCCTGCCGAAGGTGGCCGGCCTGGATCTCGCCGGACGCTACCTGCCCACCAGCGACCACCAGGTCGGCGGTGACTGGTTCGACGCCTTCGCCCTGCCCGGCGGCAGGACCGGACTCGTCATCGGGGACGTCATGGGGCACGGCGTCCACGCGGCGGCCGTCATGGGCCAACTCCGTACGGCGGTGCGCACCCTCGCGCGCCTCGACGTCCCCCCGGACCGCATGCTGGTCTGTCTGGACGCCGCGGTGGCCGACCTCGGCGAGAACGAGATGGCCACCTGCGTCTACGCCATCCACGACCCGGCCGCCGGCACGTGCCTGATCGCCCGGGCGGGCCACCCGCCGCCCGCCGTGGCCGACGAGCGGGGCACCATCGCCTTCCTCGACGGCCCGCCCGGCACCCCCCTGGGGACCGGGGTCCGCGACTTCCGGACCGAACACGTACCGCTGGACCCCGGCAGCCTGCTGGTGCTCTACACCGACGGCCTCATCGAGTCCCGCGACCGGGACCTCGACCAGGGCATGGAGCAGCTCGCCCGGTCGCTGCGCCACCTCGACCACCCGCTGGACGAGATCTGCGACCGCGTCCTCGGCCGGCTCCTGCCCTCCGCCGCGCAGGACGACGTGGCCGTGCTCCTGGCCAGGGCCCGGGACACCGCCCTTGATCCGCCGGCGGGCCGTGCCGACCGCTACCACCCCTACGAACAAGCACATAAGGTGCAAGAGTGGTGACGATGGACACACCGGTGACGACGTTCAGCGAAGGGCCCGAGGACCCGTTCGCCGTCCGGCGCTCCGCCTCGGCGGTACTGGACGACCGCGGCGCCGTCGTCGGCTGGAGCGAACGGGCCGAGGCCCTGCTCGGGTACCCCGCCGGGGAGGCGCTGGGACGGCCGGCCGCCGCGTTCCTGATCGACCCGCGCGACCGGCGCGTCGTCATGGACGCCGTGGCCACCTGCGTACGCGGCGAGGGCTGGTTCGGCGTGGTACCCGTCCGGCACCGCGACGGCCGCCGGGTCGAGGTGGGGTGCCGGGTCCGCGCCGTCGGCCGGGGCGGCGGCCACCGCGAGTGGTTCCTCGTCGGCGCCCCCGCGGACGAGGTGGTCCAGTGGGAGACGGACCGGTCGGTCCTCGACGGCCTCTTCGGCCGCTCGCCCATCGGCCTGTCGGTCCACGCTGCGGACCTGACGATCCTCCGGGTGAACCGCGCGATCGCGAAATTCAGCGGGCTGCCGGTCGACCAGCACCGGGGACTGCGCACCAGCGACTTCCTGATCGAGCGCGACACCGACACGGTCGAGGGCCAGCTGCGGGAGGTCCTCGACACCGGCCGGTCCTCCGTGTTCGCCGAGCAGCCCTGCGTCCTGCGCCGGGACCCCGGCCGTGAGCTGGTCGTCTCGGTGTCGGCCTTCCGGCTGCACGACCCCGCCGGGAGAGTCCTCGGCGTGACCCAGACGGTCGAGGACGTGACCGACCGGCACCGCGCCCGCCGCCGGCTCGCCCTGCTCAACGAGGCCAGCGCCCGCATCGGGACCACCCTCGACGTCACGGAGACGGCGCGGGAACTGGCCCACGTGGCCGTCCCGGACCTCGCCGACCGGGTCTCCGTCGACCTGCTGGAGCCCGTCGCCCGGGGCGAAGAACCCCTCCAGGACATGGTCGGACCACTGCGCCGCGCGGCCGTCCGCACCGTACCGCCCGACGCGGCGGACCTGATGCACCCGGTGGGCCACACGATGGACGTGCCGCCCGGGACCGTCCAGGCCCGGTGCCTCGCCGAGCGGAACCCGGTCCTGGACGCCGGCCCCGGCGGCCCGGCCGCGTCCCTGTCCATGGAACCGGAGGGCACCGGGCCCCTCCTCGGTCCGGGCACCCACTCCCTGCTGGTCGTACCGCTGATCGCCCGGGGTCTCGTGCTCGGCCTGCTCAGCCTCTGGCGGTCCCGGCGGCTCGAACCGTTCGAGGAGGACGACGTCACGCTCGCCGAGGAGTTCGCCTCCCGCGCCGCCGTCTGCATCGACAACGCCCGCCGCTACACCCAGCAGCACCAGGCGGCGCTCACCCTCCAGCACAGCCTCCTCCCGCGCACGGTGCCCCGGCACCCGGCGGTCGACGTCGCCCACCTGTACCTGCCGGCCGACGCCGCGGCCGGCGTCGGCGGCGACTGGTTCGACGTCATCCCGCTCTCCGGGCTCCGCGTCGCCCTCGTCGTCGGTGACGTGGTCGGCCACGGTATCCACGCCGCGGCCACCATGGGCCGGCTGCGGGCCGCCGTCCACACCCTGGCCAATCTCGACCTCACCCCCGACGAGGTGCTCTCCCACCTCGACGACCTGGTGGACCGGCTGGCCGCCGAGCAGGAGCCCACCGACGACCTCTCCCGCCAGGTCGTCGGCGCCACCTGCCTGTACGCCGTGTACGACCCGGTCTCCCGGACCTGCGCCCTCGCCCGCGCCGGCCACCCGCCGCCCGCGCTCGTCACCCCGGACGGGCGGGCCCACCTCCTCGACCTGCCGGCCGGCCCGCCGCTGGGCCTGGGCGGCCTGCCGTACGAGTCCGCCGAACTGGACCTCGCCGAGGGCAGCGTCCTCGCCCTCTACACCGACGGCCTCGTCCAGGCCGGCGACCGGGGCACCGACGAGCGGGACGTCGACGAGCGCGTGGCCGATCTGTGCGCCGCCCTCACCGCGGCGGGACCGGCCCGCGCGCTGGAGGAGACCTGCGGGGCGGTCCGCGAGGCACTGCTGTACGACCACCCCACCGACGACGTCGCGCTGCTCGTGGCCCGTACCCGGGTCCTGGCCGAGGAGAAGGTGGCCACCTGGGAACTGCCCGCGGAGGTGACCGCCGCCGCCCGCGCCCGTACGCTGACGGCGTCCCGGCTCACCGAGTGGGGGCTGGAGGAACTGCACTTCACCACCGAACTGATCGTCAGCGAGCTGGTCACCAACGCCTTCCGGTACGGCGGCGGCCCCATCACCCTGCGGCTCATCAGGGACCGCCGCCTCATCTGCGAGGTGTCCGACACCAGCAGCACCTCGCCCCACCTGCGCCGCGCCCGCAGCACCGACGAGGGCGGCCGGGGGCTGTTCCTGGTGGCGCAGCTCACCGAGCGGTGGGGGACCCGGTACACGCGCGAGGGCAAGACCATCTGGACCGAGCAGGCGCTGCCGGCCGTCAGGCCAGAGCGGTCGCCGCGCCTCTGAGCACCAGTCCGCACCCGAGCGCCAGGACCACGGTGGCCGTGCCGAGCGGCGCGAGACGGTTCGCCAGCGCCACGATCCGGCCCCGCGGCCGGCGCGCCAGCCGCCGTTCGGCGGTGTCCCGCAGCCGCACCGCGGCGAACCCGGCCCCGGCCAGGGTGAGCGCGACCCCGGCGCCGTACGCCAGCACCAGCAGGAGGCCGAACCAGGCCTGGCCGAGGGCGGCCGCCCCGAGCAGCACGACGACCGCGGACGGACTGGGGACCAGCCCACCGGCCAGCCCCATGAGGATCACACCGCGCAGGCCCGGAGCGGGCGGGGCGTGGTGGTGATGGTGTCCGTGCGGGTGCCGGTGCGGGTGCGGGGCGTGCTCATGCCCGTGCCCGTGTGCGTGCCCGTGTGCGTGATGCCGCCGGCGCCAGGCCCGCCGCAGCAGCAACCCGCCCGCCACCGCGACCAGGGCGCCGCTCGCGATGCCCAGCCAGGACACCACCGTGGGCGCCGCCGCCGAACCGGCGGTGATCAGCCCCCCGAGCGCGAAGACGCCCAGGGTGTGGGTGACGGTCACCGACGCGCCGAGCGCCAGCATGTCACGTGCGGAACGACGGCCCCCCGCCGCGGCCGCCGCCGCCATCATGGTCTTGCCGTGCCCCGGCGCCAGCGCGTGCATGGCGCCCAGCAGCACCGACGCGCCCAGCGCCAGGAGCGCGAAGCCGGCGGTCAGTTCGTGCCGGGCCACCAGCCCGGTGAGCGCCCGCGCCCAGCGGTCCGCGCCCCTCGGGAGGACGCCCGACGCCGGGGGACCCGCCGCCTGGTCCGGCCCGGCCGCCGCGGCCCCGCCGGAACGCACGGTGAAGGCGACCGACCGGGAGTCGGGCGGCGAGGACAGCGCGTCGTCCGGGTAGGCGGTGAGCCGCCGGGACACCGAGTCGCCGGGCACGTCCGACCCGGTCAGGGTCAACCGGTCGCCCCGCGCGGTGATCTCGCGCCAGCCGGGGCCGGCCGCCACGGCGGCCGGCGCGTAGCCGAGACGCGTGCCGTCCCCGCGCGGCAGCGGCGCCGTCAGCGCGCACGTCACACGCAGCGTCGCCAACCCGGCCTGGCCCGGCCGCTCTTCGGCCCTCGCGCGGCCGGCCGTCAGCGGGCCGGCGGTCCCGCCGCCGACGACGAGCCGCGCGTCCTTCGCCGCCGTGTCGCAGCGGGCCCGGGCCCATGCCGCGAGCTCGGCGGGAGCGAGCCGGTCGTCCCCGTCGGCGTCGACCTCCTCGCGTGCCTGCGAGGCCGGGATCTCGGCCAGGTCCTCCACATGGTCCACGGTCAGTCTCCCCGGGGCGACGAGGAGCCCGTCGTACTGGCTCACGGTGAAGTTGCCCAGGGGGTGGGCCTGCGCGGCCTGGCCGGACAGCAGGGCCAGTCCCGCGCCGGTCAGCAGGGTGACGAGGGCGCGGGCGGCCGTACGGCGGGTCATGACTCCCCCTGGAGTGCGGACAGGGCGGCCTTCGCGTCGCGGGCACCGGTCGCCGAGAAGGCAGGGTTCAGCGCGAGCGCGGCCCGCAGGTCGCGGCGCGCCGCCGCGTCGTCGCCGAGAGCGCGCTCGATCATGCCCCGGTGGTGGAGGAACGAGGCGTCGCGGTAACCGGGGGAGAGGGCGGCCGCCCGCTTCGCGTACGTCAGTGCCTCGGTGTGCTCGCCCGCGCGGTGCAGCGCCCAGGCCAGCGCGTCGGCCGTGTGGACGGTCTGGCGGCGCGACCACTCGGCCCGCGCCGCCTTCAGCGCCTCGCCGGCGTCGCCGTGGTCCGCCTCGACGAGGGCGGACTCCAGATCGGTGGCGACTCCGTTCGCCCGGGCCAGGCGCGTCCAGGTCCCGATGAGGGCGTACTGCTCCTCGGCACGGTCGCGCCGGCCGAGCGCCTCGTACAGCTCGCCGAGTGCGGCGAGCCGTCCCGGCAGCGGGCTTCGCCGCACCACGTCCTCGAGATCGCTCACCGCGCGTTCGGTGTCCCCCAGCGCGGCGTACGCGCGTCCCCGCCCCTCCCGCGCCGGTACGTGCCCCGGATCGGCGCGCAACGCGGTCGCGAAGTAGCCCGCCGACTCCTTGAACCCGCCCCGGCTCCAGGCCAGTTGGCCCAGCGCGGTGGCGACGTACGCCACGTCTGCCGGGGTGTACGCCGAGTCCAGCGCCCGCAGCAGTACCCGGCGCGCCCCTTCGGGGTCGCCGCGCAGTTCGAGGACGTAGGCGTACCGGGTGAACACCGGGATGCCGGGGCGCCGCCGGTCCGCGAGCCGCGCCGCGTCCAGCGCCGCGTCGTAGCGGCCGAGTTCGACGAGGGCGTCGATCCGGGTGGACAGGGCCCGCTCGCCGTACGGGTTCACCCGCAGCGCCCGGTCCGCCAGGTCCAGCGCCGCGCGGAAGTCGTGCCGCGCGGCCGCCAGTGCCGCCCGGCCGGCGAGGGCCGCGTCGTTGCGGGCGGCGGGGCGCAGCGCGAGCGAACGTCCGAACGCCTTCTCCGCCTGCGGGTACCGGGTGGGATCGCCGCTCGTGCGCGCCTGCTCGACGTATGCCGCGCCCAGCGTCGCCCACCCGCCGGCGTCCCGGGGCTGGTCGGTGAGGTGCCGCTGGAGACCGGCGACGCCCCGCGCCAGGTCCCCGGCCGCCAGCCGCTCCACCGGTACGACCGCGGCGAGGGCCGGCGCCGTCCGCTGCCGGGCGGCGTCGACGTCGGCGCCGGACGCCACCGAGCCGGCGGTGAGCCCGAGGGTTACCGCCAGGACCGCCGCGATCCGCCACCGCTCCGGCCGCCCGCCCGGGCGGGCGGGTTGCGGCTTTCGTACGAGCATCGGTTGTGCCTTCCTGGGTGGGTCACCGGACGGGAGGCCCGGCAGCGCCGTGGGGGGAAGGAGCGCTGCCGGGCGGTCAAGGGGTTGTGGCTTGGGGGTCAGCCGAGCCAGGACCGGTGTTCGGGGCGGCGGCGGGACCGCGTCCACACCGCCCGGCCGAAGCCGGCGAGCAGGACGGTGACGGCGCCCGAGGCCGCCGACACCAGCATCACGGTGTTGTCATCCCACCCGGAGGCGAGCGAGGAGACCCCGCCGGTCAGCCCGGTGGCGTCCGCCTTGGTCGACGCCTCCGCCGCCTTGACGTCGGAACCGGCGGTGGGCAGCGCGACGTACGGGAAGCGGTGGCCGAACTCCTTGTCGTTGGCGTCGACGGCGTCACCCAGGTCGTTCTTCGCGCCGACCAGTTCGCCTTCGACGGCCTGCAACGCGATGTCCAGCACGTCGTCGGTCAGCCGCCGCCCGTTGGGGAAGCCCGCGTTGTCGCCGTCCAGCACACCGAGCCGCTTCGGCTCGGCCACCGGCTTGATGGAGGTGTTGAGGCGCAGCATCTCCGACGGCTTGCCGTTCGGCGGCTGGTTGAGGCCCTCGACCCCGGTCAGGAACACCGATACGAGGTCGTTGCGCGGCTCCGCCGGGGCCTTGATCTTGTAGATCCCCTCGATGAGCTTCGGCAGCTCGGGTTCGGTGACGTTCTTCAGGAAGTCGCCGTCGTTCTCCGGCGCGGAGGCGTTGAACCTGTCCTTGTCCTTGACCGGGTTGACCACCTCGTTCACCAGCGGCATGCCGAGCCGGGACACGCGCGTCCAGTCCCCGTCGGCGTTCCTCCGCTCGGTCGTGGCGTAGACGCCGATCACCGGCTGCTTCTCGGACTCCCGGAGGTAGGAGCTCGGCACCTGGAGGGCGATGGTGTTGACGTTGTACCCCTTCAGGGTGTCGTTGCCCACCTCCGACAGGTCACCGCCGTACAAGAGGTCGAAGACCCGCAGGTCGAGGAAGAACGGGTCGTCGGCCTGGCCGGCGAACGCCTTCAGCCCGCCGGGGACCTTCCGCACCGCCTGGTCGCGCAGCTTCTGGTAGTCGGGCATCGACGCCTTGCCGACGTGCGACGGCGCGACCGGCAGGTCCTTCGCCAACTGGTGGCGCGAGGCGACCTTCCCGTGTTCCAGGCGTTGCAACTCGATGTCGTACGTCTGCGTGAAGTTGAGGTCGGGATCGTCCAGGCTCTCCACCGCGCCGGTGTTGTACAGGAAGGTGTTCCCGTTCTTGCGGTGGTCCGTGAACGTGAACCGGTACAGCAGGTCGTCCCGCGCGTCCCCGTCGCTGTCGACGTGGAGGTCGTAGCGGGCGTCCTCGGCGAACGGGAAGAAGTTCGGGCCGCCCGCCGGCTCCTGGAACGGCAGCCAGTTGGCGACCAGCGTCGTCGAGTCGGGATGGTCGGGGCTGACGAACGCGTACACGTCCGTGGTGTCGAACTGCGGTTGCCCCGATATCAGGGGGGCCTCCCGGTGGCTGGAGGCGCGCGCCGTCTCCGGCTGCAGCACGCCCACCCCGGCGGCAGCCAGGGCGCCCGCTGCCAGCGCACCGCAGGCGAGCAGTGCGACGCCTCTGCTCCGCCGCGTCCGTCCGCTTCCGGTGGTCGAGGTTGCGGTCATGTCGTCCGTCCTTCATGAGTCGTCGCGTCCGTTCCGGCTCGTTCGTTGGACCAGTACGTGCGCGGCGGCCGTTGTGTTCGGTGTGCCGCCCTCATCGGGGCCGGGTCGGTGCATCTTGGAAGCGGGCGGCGACGGCCCGGACCTCGACGGCGTAGTGCCCCCGGGAGCCGCCCGGGTGGAGCCGCGGGATGCGGTACGTACGCCTCGGCGCCTCGCGCCCGTCCCCGCTCGGGGCGTGGACGTCCTCGTGCGGCGGCCGGACCGGCGGGCCGGCGGGCCGCGCGTCACCGGTGCCCAGAGCGCCGTTGACCAGCAGCGAGGACACCACCAGGAGCCCGCCCACCGCGCCCACCCCGCAGGCCCCGGCCCAGCGTCTCTTCGGCGGCCCGGCCGGCCGGCCGCCCTCCGGGTGCGTCGCGTCGCGCTCCCACAGCGGTTCCACCGTCACCCGCGGTGGAGCGGGAGTGCCGAGGGAACCGGTGTGGTGGAGTTCGGCGCGTGCGGCGTCCAGCGCGTCCAGCACCCGCTGGAACGACTCCATGATCGAGTCGGCGGAGCCGGACTCCCCACCCGGAGTTCGCGGGCGTTCGTCGTCGTCAACGTACAAGGCGGTGCTCCTCGCGGGGGGTACGTGCCTTCCGTCGCGATCCGGGGGTGGCGGGGACCGCGGTGTGTTGCTTCGTCGTCAGGCAATACGCGGCGCGAGCGAGCTTGTCTCATCCCGCCGTCGGGGACGGTTCGGCGGTGCGGTTCACCTCCACCGGCAGATGGGGGAGGTGGTGCCCGAACCGCTCCCGCTTCGTGACCTGGTAGAAGAGGTTCTCCGCACGCGGGGGGATCAGCAGCGGCACCTGCTCGCTGACGGGGATCCCGTACCGCTGCAGCGCCTCCCGTTTGCGCGGGTTGTTGGACATCAGCCGCACCGACCGAACTCCGAGGTCGTGCAGCATCCCCGCCGCCCCCCGGTAGTCCCGGGCGTCGTCCGGGAGGCCGAGTGCCAGGTTCGCCTCGACGGTGTCCAGGCCCTCGGCCTGCAACCGCATCGCCCGCAGCTTGGCCAGCAGGCCGATGCCACGACCCTCGTGCCCCCGGAGGTAGAGGACGACGCCCCGGCCCTCGCTCGCCACCGCGCGCAGCGCCGCGGACAGCTGCTCCCCGCACTCGCAGTGCCTGGACCCGAAGGCGTCCCCGGTCAGGCACTCGGAATGCAGACGGGTCAGCACGGCCTCACCCGCTACGTCTCCGTGGATGAGGGCAATTTGCTCCTCGCCCCCGTCGTGGTCCAGATAGCCGGCGGCGAGGAAATCGCCGAACTCGGTGGACAACCGCACATTCACCACATGCTCGACGCCCGTGGTCCGGCGAGTGGTGTCGGGGAGCACATCATCGGTACCTATCATGGCCCGATCGTATCCGGTAACCTCCGCCAGTGGGCGGGAAACTGACGAGAGGAAAGGGGCGGGAAAAATGAGAGTTCCGCAGCCACGTATGCCGGCACTGGGTATGCTGCCGCTGGAGACGACGACGCGGGACGTGGAAGGGTCCCGCGCCGATGTGGCGGTCCTTCCCATAGGGAGTTTCGAGCAGCACGGCCCGTTCCTCCCTCTGATGACCGACACCGTCATCGCCTGCGCCATCGCGCGCGAGATCACGGCCGCCCACCCCGTGCACCTGCTCCCACCAGTGACGATCTCCTGCTCGCAGGAGCACGCGGACTGGCCGGGAACCGTCAGCATCTCCGCCGCCACGCTGTACGCCCTGGTGCGGGACATCGCCGGATCGCTCCGCCGTTCCGGGATCGGGAACCTCGTCCTGGTCAATGGACACGGCGGGAATTACGTACTTCGCAATGTGGTCCAGGAGTCCGCGGGCAGCGGCACGAAAATGGCATTGTTCCCGGGCGCGGCCGACTGGGACGCGGCACGGGAAAAGGCCGGAGTGCTGACGTCCTCGTACAGCGATATGCACGCGGGTGAAATCGAGACCTCCATTCTTCTGCACGATCATCCGGAATTGGTCCGGCCCGGTTACGAGGTCGCCGACTGGATATCCGACGACCGCAAGCACCTGCTCTCGCTCGGCATGCGGGCCTATACGGAATCCGGAGTCATAGGCCGCCCCTCCAAGGCGTCCGCCGAGAAGGGAAGAAAATTGCTCACCGCCCTCACCGAATCCTTCGGGGAATACCTCACCCTGCTGTCCCCGGGCCCCCGGCGGGGCGCACGGTGACCGGCGCCCCCCGCGTCGTCGACGCGGACGAGGCATGGCGGCGGCTGCGGGGCATCCGGTCCGCCGCCGATGCCGGGGCCGCCGGTCTGGTCGCCGGTCCGGACGGGCGGACGCGGTGGCGGCAGGGCACCCCCGAGGCGGACGACCTGGCCGACCGCTACCTGCCCCTGTGCCTGGCCGGCCCGCACCTCGTCTTCGCCCAACTCGGCCAGAGCCTCGACGGGTTCATCGCCAGCCGCACCGGTGACGCCGACTACGTCACCGGGGAGGAGGACCGCGCGCACCTGCACCGGATGCGCGCCCTCGCCGACGCGGTGGTGGTGGGCGCCGGCACCGCCGTCGCGGACGACCCTCGGCTGACCGTACGCGCCTGCCCCGGCACCGACCCGGTGCGCGTCGTGCTCGACCCGCGCGGCCGCGTACCACTCGGGCACCGGGTGTTCACCGACGGCGCGGCGCCGACCCTGTGGGTCGTGGGCGCGGGCGGGGAGCACGAGCGGGCCGTGGCGGACCGGGACGGCGTCGAGGTCCTGACCCTGCCCGACCGCTCGGCGTTCGCCCCCCGCTGCCTCGTGCGGGAACTCGCCCGGCGCGGCCTGGGCCGCCTGCTCGTGGAGGGCGGCGGGGTCACCGTGTCGCGCTTCCTCCACGAGGGCGCGCTGCACCGGCTGTACGTGACCGTCGCACCGGTCCTGCTCGGCGACGGCGTCCCCGGACTCGCCTTCCCCGGGCCCGCGTCGATGCGCGACGCGCTCCGGCCGCCCACGCGGCGCGTCCTCCTCGGCGAGGACACCCTGTTCGAGCTCGACCTGCGCGCGCCGGGCCCCGGCCAGCCGGTCGGCCACGAGCACGCCCGCGCCGGGCAGGCTCGCGGCGAGGCTCAGTAGGCCGTACACCACCGACACGGTCAGACCCTGGGCCGCCCCCAGCCCCGCCGCGCCGAAGGCCCAGGCGGCGGCACCCTCCCGGGGTCCCCAGCCGGCCACGTTCAGCGGCAGCGCCATGGCGAGCAGGGCCGACACCGTCAGCGGCAGCAGCACCGCCACGGGCGCCGTCGAGCCGGCGGCGCGCGCGGCGAGCAGGAACATGGCGAGGAACCCCGCCAGAACCGCGACGGACGACAGCAGCACCCCCGCCCAGTGGCCGGGGCCGAGCCGCCGGGGGCGCGCATCCGCCGCGGCGGCCG
The DNA here is from genome assembly GCF_056432045.1 of Streptomyces sp. NPDC045701. Lineage (NCBI taxonomy): Bacteria > Bacillati > Actinomycetota > Actinomycetes > Kitasatosporales > Streptomycetaceae > Streptomyces > Streptomyces sp. NPDC045701. Next base: position 93,170 of record NZ_JBWKJV010000004.1, read on the forward strand.
GACCCCGGCCGGCCCGCTCCCGGCGCGGCCGGACGGTCACCACGGCCACCACCGCGAGCAGCGCGCACCCGGCCACCACCGCCATGACCGCGCCGGTCGCGTCCGGGCGCACCCGCGCCAGGGCCGGTGCGGAGGACGTCACCAGCAGCACCGCACCGGCCACGACCAGGACCACCTGGCCGGCGACCCGCTCCAGGACCACCGCGCGCACCCCCCGGCCGACGTCCCCGGCGCTCCGGCCGTGCCGCACCGCGCGGTGCACGTCGCCGAGGACACCGCCGGGCAGCACCGCGTTGAGGAACAACGCCCGGTAGTAGTCGGCGACGGCCCGCCCCAACGGCAGCCGCATGCCCATGGCCCGCGCCACCAGGCGCCAGCGCCAGGCGCTCAGCACGGTCGTGCACGCGCCGATGCCCACGGCACCGACGAGGGTGAGGGCGTCGAGGCCCCGCAGCCCGTCCACGAAGGCGCCGACGCCCTGCCACCACACGACCACCAGCAGGATGGCCGCGCCCGCGACCGTCCCAGGACGGCCCCGCGCCACCGGCTTCGCACGCACCGGCCCCGCAGGGCCCCGTCCCGCTCGGTCCCGTTCCGCCGGGCCGGGCACCGCTCGGGCAAGTGCCGACCGGGTGCGGGCGAGTGTCGCCCGTACCGCCGGCGCCGCCGGGCGCCGTACCGCCGGCGCCGCCGGGCGCCGTACCGCCGGGGGCGTCACGCGGCGGGTCCCGCGGGCGCGGGGGCCGGCAGGGCCAGGACGTCGCTGTGGTGCACCACCACGTGCAACTCACCCGCCTCGCAGGCCTCCAGGCGGCGCCGGAGGTACGCCGCGGCGCGCGGTGCGAGGTCCGGGCGCTGCTCGCGGGCGGCACCGACCCAGCCCCGCAGCCACTGCGCCGTCAGCGCGGAGTCGCCGGGACCCAGCCGCCAGGGGCTCGAACCCACCCGCACGTCCATGCCGCGCTCCGCGAAGACCTGGCGGGCCGCCGCCACGGCGTCCGGCCCCAGCAGCCGCCGGCCGTCGTCCAGACGGCGCTGGTGGTCGTTGAACGCGCCGCCGATGGCGCCGTCCAGCGGGTCGGCGGGCGTCAGTTCGACCCGCCCGGCCACCGACAGCGCCAGCAGCACGGGGCACCCGGCCCCCGCGCAGGCCGCGGCCAGCCGGTCCACCTCGTCGCGGGTGAGCAGGTCCAGCAGGGCGGACGCCGTCACCAGCCCCGTACCGGAGAGCTCCGCCGCGGTGAGCCGGCCGATGTCCCCCTGCCGGGTCGAGACGGTGACGCGCCCACCGCCCGCGCCGGTGCGCGGCATCCGCGCGGCGGCCAGGGCGAGGAGGGCGGCGTCGTGGTCGTGCAGTACCCAGTGCTGGGGCCCGGGCAGCCGGGGTGCGAGCCAGCGGCCCATGGACCCGCTGCCGCACCCCAGGTCCCGCACCACCAGCACGGCGTCCCGCCGCGGTCGCCCGAGGGCCAGGTGCTTCCGGAGCGGGTCGAGGAGACCGGCGGCGCGGGCCGCGGCGTCGGCGGGCTCCCGGAGCGCCAGCCAGTCGGGCGCGAAGCGGGGCCTGTCGGTCACGTTCACGCGGCCTCCCGGGGTTCGAGCCGGAGCTGTTCCAGAGCCCTGGTCAGGCTCCGGGTGGTGGTCTCCCAGCCGGCCAGCGCGGTACGCCGCCGGCGCGCGGCGACCTTGGCGCGGTGGCGTTCGCCGGCCTCGCTCAGCCAGCGCCGCAGCGCCCCGGTGAGCGCCACCGGGTCGCCCGGCGGGACGAGGATGCCCGGCACGCTGCCGTCCGGGGCGTGCCCGACCGCTTCCGGGAGCCCGCCGACGGCCGTGGCCAGCACCGGAACGCCCCGCGCGAGCGCCTCGGTCACCGCCATGCCGTACGTCTCGGCGTGCGACGCCAGCACCAGCAGGTCGGCGCCCGCGTATGCGGCGTTCAGCCCCGGCCCGCCGCGGGGGCCGGCGAGGCGCACGCGGTCGTCGAGGCCGTGCCGCGTGATGAGCCGGCGCACCCGGCCGACGTAGTCCGGGTCCTGGTCCAGCCCGCCCACCAGGGAGCAGGTCCACGGCAGTCCGGCGACGTCCGCGAGGGCCTCCACCAGTTCGTACTGCCCCTTGCGGGGGATGACCGACGCCACGCACAGCAGGCGCGGTTCGCCCCCGGTGCCCCGCGAGGCGTCCCGCGGCGCGCCGGGCTGGGTCGCGCTGCCCGGCGCCGGCGGCCCGATGTCGGCGCCCGGCGCGGCGACATGGACCCGGTCCGGGGCGAGCCCGTGGTGCTCCACGAGCCTGCCCGCCGCCCAGCGGCTGGTGGCGACGACCGCCGCCGCCGCGCGCAGCGTCCGGCGCTCGGCGGCGTCCAGCACCGCCGCCCTGTCGCGCGGGAGCCCCGTCTCGTCGCCCAGCGGCAGGTGCACCAGCACGGCCAGCCGCAGCCGGTCCGCCTCCGGCACGACGACGTCGGGCACGGCGCAGGCGACCAGCCCGTCGAGGAGGAACAGGGAGCCGTCCGGTGCCTCGGCGAGGATCCGCGCCAGCGCCCCGCGCGCGGACGCGCCGGGCCGGGGCCAGTCGCCCGCGACCACGTGCTCGTGGACCTGCCAGCCCAGGCAGGGCAGGTCCCGGCACACCCTGCGGTCGTAGACGTTGCCGCCGCTCGGTGCGGCCGGGTCGTGGACACCGGCCGGCATCACCATCCGTACCGTGCGCGCGGGCCCGGCCGCGCCGGCCGTCACATGGTCGGTCACAGGGCCCGCTCGTAGCTCGCCCACGCGATGTGCGACTCGTGCAGGGTGACCGCGATGCCGGTCAGTCCGCGCGCCCCCTCGCCCAGCGCTCCCGCGTGGACCCGCTCGGCCAGGCGGTCGGCGACGACCTTCGCCAGGAACTCCGTCGAGGTGTTGACGCCCGCGAACTCCGGTTCCTCGTCGAGGTTGCGGTAGTTGAACGCGGCGACCACGTCCGCCAGCTCCCGAGTGGCGAGGCCGATGTCGACGACGATGTTGTCGGCGTCCAGCTCGGCTCGGCGGAAGGTGGCGTCCACGAGGTACGTCGCTCCGTGCAGACGCTGCGCGGGGCCGAACACCTCCCCGCGGAAGCTGTGGGCGATCATGAGGTGCTCGCGGACTGTGACACTGAACAACGGCTGTGACCTCCCGGTCCGTCCTTCGGGGACCGTCGGCGGCCCCCCGCTGTTGATACGGCCGCCGGACGCGGCGCGTTCAGGCCCCCGCGTACCGCACCCGGTGGCAGAGCCCCGGCAGGTCGCCCGCGGCGATGTCGCGCAGCACCGACGGCAGCTCCTCGAAGGCGCACTCGCCGGTGACCAGGGCGTCGAACACCGGGTCGGCGAGCAGGTCGAGCGAGAGCGCCAGCCGGTCGGCGTACGTCCGGCGCGAGCGCCGGGCCTCCGACACACGGCCCACCTGGCTGCCGCGCACCACCAGACGGCCGGAGTGGAACGCCTCGCCCAGCGGCAGGCTGACGCGCCGGTCCCCGTACCAGCTCAGTTCCAGCACCGTGCCCTCCGGAGCCAGGAGTTCCAGCGAGCGGACGAGACCGGCCTCGGTGGCGCTGGCGTGGACCGCGAGGTCGCAGCCGTCCAGGGCGTCCTCCGGGAGCGCGAAGCCGACGCCGAGCGCGGCGGCCACCGGGGCGCGGGCCGGGTCGGCGTCCACGAGCTGGACGCGCACGCCGGGGAAGCGGGCGAGCAGCGCCGCGACCGAGCAGCCGATCATCCCCGCCCCGACGACGGCGATCCGGTCCCCGACCAGCGGGGCCGCGTCCCACAGGGCGTTCACCGCGGTCTCCACCGTCCCGGCCAGCACCGCCCGCGCGGCGGGCACGGTGTCCGGCACCGGCGTCACGGCGCCGGCGGGGACGACGTACCGGGTCTGGTGCGGGTACAGGCAGAAGACGGTGCGGCCGGCCAGGTGCCCGGGGCCCTCCTCGACCACACCGACGTTCAGGTACCCGTACTTGACCGGTCCCGGGAACTCGCCGTCCTGGAACGGCGCCCGCATCGCGCGGTGCTGACTCTCCGGCACGCCGCCGCGGAACACGAGGCTCTCCGTGCCGCGGCTCACTCCGGTGAACAGGGTGCGGACGACGACGTCGCCGTCGGCCGGGTCCGGCAGGGGCACGTCACGTATGCCGCCCTGGCCGGGGGAGCGCAGCCAGAAGGCGCGCGCGGTGCGCTTCACGGGATCTCCTGTTGAACGCTGGGGTGCCGGTGCACGTTTGGAGGGTGACGAGGCCGCACACGGTAACGGCGGCCACCGACTCTGTCACAGGTCCGGAGGATCTCCCTTGCCCGTGCGCGACATGACCGACGAAGATCCGGGCGCGCGCCCGGTCGTACGTCCGGACCCGCGCCCACTGCGCCTGGAGCCCGCCCTCGGCGCGGCGGCGCAGCTCCTGCTGCTGCTCCTGCTCGGTACGCTGACGGGGCTGGGTCCCGCCGGATGGCTGACCGGCCTGGTGTTCACGGTCGCCCTGTGGGGCGTGCTGACCCGCGCCCTGTTCCGGTCGTGGCCGGGACCCATGCCCTTCGGTCCGGCCAACGCCGTCACCCTGACCCGGGCGACGCTCGTCGGGGGCGTCGCGGCGCTGGTCGCGGACCTGTTCACGAGCCGGCCGCCGGTGGTGGCCCTGGCCGCGCTCACCACGGTGGCGCTGGCGCTGGACGCGGTCGACGGCCGGGTGGCCCGGCGCACCGGGACGGCGACGCCGTTCGGCGCCCGCTTCGACATGGAGGTCGACGCCTTCCTCATCCTGGTCCTCAGCGTCCAGGTGGCCCTGTCGACGGGCGTGTGGGTGCTGGCGATCGGTGCCATGCGGTACGTCTTCGTCGCGGCCGCCCGCGTCCTGCCGTGGCTCGACGGGCCGTTGCCGCCGAGCACGGCCCGCAAGGCGGTGGCCGCCGTACAGGGCGTCGTCCTGCTGGTGGCGGGCACCGGCGTCCTGCCGGCCGCGCCGGCGTGCGCGGCGGTGGCGGCGGCGCTGGCGCTGCTCGTGTGGTCCTTCGCGCGGGACGTCCGGTGGCTGTGGCGCGCCCGCCCCCCGGGCGATGCCCGTCGGGCGGCGGGGGGCGTCGGGCGGCCGGTCAGGCGAGCCTCCAGCGGTGCAGCCGGTCGCCGTCGCGGGTGAGCCAGGTGCCGTCGCCGAACGTGGTGACGTCCTGGGTCACGGGCTCGGGGTAGCGCAACCGTCCCAGGGGCCGCAGGGAGTCCGCCGCGAGGAGCCAGTGGGTCCGCTCCAGCCGGCCGTGCCGGGTCACCCAGTCGGCCGTCACGAGCAGATGCGCCTCGTCCAGCGCGTACGCGTGCCCGAAGTCGTCGTTCTCGGCGTCCCACGACAGCGCGCCGAGGTCCAGGACCGTCGTCCGTCGCGGGTCGGCGGCGTCGTGCAGGGCCAGTTCACAGCGGTCGTCGTCCAGGCTCATGCCCTCGGCGCGGCGCATCGTGACGAGACGCGACGAGCGGGGGACGAACCCCGTCAGCCGATGGCGGTCCGGTCCGGCCCCGACGATCCGCGTACCGTCCCGCGACGTCTCGGCCCAGTGGCTCGCCCAGCTGTACCAGGCCGTCCAGAACGATGCCCCGAGCAGCCGGCCGTCGTCGCGCCACTCCAGCGACAGGGCCCCGGAGACCGCAGCCACCGGCCGCTCGGCCAGGACGTCCCCCGTCGCCGCGTCCAGCAGCATCAGCCGGTCCCGCCCGTACCCCCGGGGCGGCGGGCCGTCGTGGAGCAGGACCGCCCGGCCCGCGATGTCCTCCGGGGAGAGCAGCGTCGGTACGGCGGCCGCGACGAAGCGTCCGCACGGGCTGGCGGCCGGGGCGCCGGGCGCCCGGGGCGTGCGGTGGCCGCCGTGCCAGGTGGCGTGCGGCAACTCCCAGCGGACCGTCCCGTCATCCGCCAGCGAACGGACGTACGAGGGCCCGGCGACGACGAAGCCGCCGCCGGGCGCCGGGTCGGCCCGTGCGCCGGGTGGCGTTTCGTACACGCCGGCCGGCTCCCGTACGCCCGCGAGGTACGCCTCCCGGTCGTGCACCTCGACGCGGTCCCGCGTCCGTACGCACAGCCGTCCGGCGCTCGCCGCCTCCACCCTGCCGGTCGTCCGGGCGGTGCCGAGCGGCACGACGTCGACGCGTATGTCCCCCGTCTCCCTCATGACCGGAATCCTGACAGGCCCGCTGGATCACAGGCCACCGGCCGGCCGGCAGCGGTCGGCCGCACCGCGCCGTACCGGATCACCGCGGGCCGTAGGCGGTCAGGAAACGGTCGCGGAAGGCGTCCATGCGCCAGACCGGGGCGCCGGGTCCCGGCTTCGGGCCGTCCTGCCAGCCCCAGCCGGAGGTACGGGCCACCACGGCGGGGTCGCGGGCGACGATCGTCACCGGCACGTCGCGCCCCAGGCGGTCGCGCGTGACGGTCGGGACGGGCTGGTGATCACCGAGGAGAACGACCACGGTGTCGTCGTCGCCGTACCGCTCGACGTACGAGAAGAGGCTGTTCAGCGAGTACGCGACGGCGCGGCCGTACGCGTCGCGCACCCGGACGGCGTCCCTCCAGACCTCCTTGGGGTCCTCGCCGGCCTTCTTGACGGACTCGTAGACGGACCCGTCCCCGAGTCCGTCCCAGGGCAGCATGGTGGGTACGGGTGCCCAGGGGTTGTGGCTGGAGGTGAGGATGATCTCCGCCATCAGGGGGCCGCGGCCCGGCCTGCCGTGCTCCAGACGCTCGAAGGCCGCCAGGCTGAACTGGTCGGGCACCGGCGTCCAGCTGAACTTGGGGCCGTGGTACCCGAGGTTCCTGGAGTCGTATACGTGATCCAGGCCGTAGAACCGCCCCTCCGGCCAGGCGCGCGTGACACCCGGCATGATGCCGACCGTCCGCCATGCGCCCGCCCGGCGGAACGCGCCGGTCAGGGTCAGGCGGTCGCCGGAGGTGAGGTCGCGGTAGCGCCGCTGGTTGTCGATCCACAGGCCCGACGCGAAGGTGGAGTGGGCCAGCCAGCTCCCGCCGCCCGTCGTGGGAGAGGTGAGGAAGGCGCTCCGGGAGGAGAACCCGGCAGCGCCCAGCCGTCGTGACCCGTCCGCGAGGGCCGCGCCGATCCGCGGCGACATCTCCGGGTCCTGGACCGCGCTGCGGCCGTAGCTCTCGATGAAGACGAACAGCACGTCCTTGCCGCGCAGCCCGGTCAGCAGCCGGTCGGCCGGCGCGTCGCGGAACGCGTCGACGGCGGCCTCCCGCGCGAACGCCTCCCGGTCCGCCACCCCGGCCCGCACCTGCCGCACCCGGCCACTGACGGCGTCGGCCGCGCCCCGTGAGGCGACCGCCGCGCCGGACACCTGCGCACCGAGCGCCGCGCAGACCATCCAGGCGGTGCCCGAGACCAGGATCGCCGGGGTCACCACGGCACGGTGCCGGACCGCGACGCGGGAGAGCCGGACCACCGACAGGGCCGTCGAAACGAGCAGGGCGACGACGAGGACCCCGGCCCCGATCACCACGCCGGTCGCGCCGGCCGGGCCCAGGGAGTCGCCCAGGAACGCCTCGGCGTCGTCGAACAGGACCCAGTCGAGTACGGGATCGAAGGGCCGGGCGAGCACGGAACGGAAGCCCATGTCGAGCAGGTTCAGCAGCGTCAGCACCCCGAGGCCCGCCCCGGCGAGCACCGCCACCACCCGCCTGGCCCCCGGCCGCAGCACCAGCAGCAGCGCCGCCCCGCCCACCGCCTCCACCGGTATGCGCGTGAAGGCGCCGGGCGTGAGCCGCTCCACCCGGTCCGGCAGCAGCAGGGCCGCCGTCACCAGCACGGCGGAGAGCCCGGTGGCCACCCGCGCGGCCACGGCCCGCGCCACCGCCCGGCCCGGCCGGACACCCTCCTCCGGGGGCGCGGTGGCCGTACGCGGCAGCAGACGAGACGTCCCGATCGACACCCGAGGTCCTTCCGTGCGAATCCCAGCGGTACGGCGGACCCGGCCCGTGAGCAGGGGCCGCCGTGGGAGGTACGGACGGCGGACCGGTGCCGTTCAAGGCGGCGGAACGGGGAAGGCCCTGTGGAGGACGAACCCCCTCATCACCCAGGAAGGCGTCACATGTCGAAACCACCGCTTCCCGACGAGGCCGTCGCGATGCTCAGCAAGGCCAACCCGGCCACCATCACCACGCTCCGGGCGGACGGCCGGCCGGTCTCCACGGCCACCTGGTACCTCTGGGACGACGGCCGGGTCCTGGTGAACATGGACGAGGGCCGCAAGCGGCTCGAACACGTGCGCCGCGACCCCCGGGTGTCGCTGACCGTCCTGGACGCGGACAACTGGTACACCCACCTGAGCCTGACCGGCCGTGTCGTCGAACTGAGCGAGGACAGGGAACTGGCCGACATCGACCGGCTGTCCCGCCACTACCTCGGCCGGCCGTACGCCCAACGGGACCGCCGCAGGTTCAGCGCCTGGGTCGAGATCGACCGTTGGCACGGCTGGGGAACACTGAAGGACACCGACCGCCCCGGCTGACGGGTCCCGGCCCGCACATCCGGCCGCGGGCCCGACCGGCCCACCGGCCCGTACCCGGGACCTCCCGGCCGGGTGAGCCGCGTCTCACCCGGCCGGGGACGCTTGTCTATGCAACGAGTTGCATAGAAAGATCGGGGTATGGCGCTCGACCACGCGATCCTCGTGTCCCTGCTGGAGCAGCCGGGCTCCGGCTATGAGCTGGCCCGGCGGTTCGAGCGGTCCATCGGCTACTTCTGGACCGCCACCCACCAGCAGATCTACCGCGTGCTCAAGCGCATGGAGAGCGACGGCTGGATCGACGTCCGCGAGGTGCCGCAGCAGGGCCGCCCGGACAAGAAGGAGTACTCCGTCGCCGCCCCCGGCCGGACCGCGCTCTCCGAGTGGCTGCACGAGCCGATCGAACCCGAGAGCGTCCGCCACGACCTCGCCGTGAAGATCCGTGGCGCGGCCTTCGACGACCCGGCCGCCCTGATCCGCGAGGTCGAGCGGTACCGGGAGGTCCATGCCGAGCGGCTCGCCCACTACCTCGCGGGCGAGGTCCGGGACTTCACCGGCCCCGAGGCCCCGCACGTCCCCGGACCGCCCGACGCGGGGCGGGAGCTCCAGCACGTCGTGCTGCGCGGCGGCATCGCGTACGAGCGGATGACGCTCGGCTGGCTCGACGACGTTCTGGCCACCCTGCACAGGCTCGCCTCCGCACGGTGAACCGCCGCCCGCCCCGCGGCGCCCCCAGCACCTCACCACCCTCACCACCTCGACCACACGACCCTCCGGAAAGGCGGACACCCATGGCCGACCCGCTGCTGTTCAACCCGCGCACCTACGACCCGGCGCACTTCGACCCGGAGACCCGCAGGCTGCTGCGCGCGACCGTCGACTGGTTCGAGGAGCGCGGCAAGCGACGGCTGATCGAGGACTACCGCTCCCGCGCCTGGCTCGCCGACTTCCTCGCCTTCTCCGCCAAGGAGGGTCTGTTCGCCACCTTCCTCACCCCCGCGTCCGCCGCCGGCGGCCAGGGAGACAAGCGGTGGGACACCGCCCGCATCGCCGCCCTCAACGAGATCTTCGGCTTCTACGGGCTCGACTACTGGTACGCCTGGCAGGTCACCATCCTCGGCCTCGGCCCGGTCTGGCAGAGCGACAACGCCGCCGCCCGCGCCCGCGCCGCGGAACTCCTGGCGCGGGGCGAGGTGTTCGCCTTCGGTCTGTCCGAGAAGACCCACGGCGCCGACATCTACTCCACCGACATGCTGCTGGAGCCCGACGGCGAGGGCGGCTTCCGGGCGACCGGCTCCAAGTACTACATCGGCAACGGCAACGCCGCCGGGCTCGTCTCCGTCTTCGGCCGCCGCACCGACGTCGAGGGCCCCGACGGGTACGTCTTCTTCGCCGCCGACAGCCGCCACCCGGCGTACCACCTGGTGAAGAACGTCGTCGACTCCTCCAAGTACGTCAGCGAGTTCCGCCTGGAGGACTACCCCGTCACCGCCGAGGACGTCCTGCACACCGGCCGCGCCGCGTTCGACGCCGCCCTCAACACCGTGAACGTCGGCAAGTTCAACCTGTGCACCGCCTCCATCGGCATCTGCGAGCACGCGATGTACGAGGCCGTCACCCACGCGCACAACCGCATCCTCTACGGCCGCCCCGTCACCGCGTTCCCGCACGTGCGCCGCGAGCTGACCGACGCGTACGTCCGCCTCGTCGGGATGAAGCTCTTCAGCGACCGGGCCGTCGACTACTTCCGCTCCGCCGGCCCGGACGACCGCCGCTACCTCCTCTTCAACCCCATGACGAAGATGAAGGTGACCACGGAGGGCGAGAAGGTCATCGACCTGATGTGGGACGTCATCGCCGCCAAGGGCTTCGAGAAGGACAACTACTTCGCCCAGGCCGCCATCGAGATCCGGGGCCTGCCCAAGCTGGAGGGCACGGTCCACGTCAACCTCGCGCTCATCCTGAAGTTCATGCGCAACCACCTGCTGGACCCGGCCGGTTACGAACCCGTCCCCACCCGCCTGGACGCGGCCGACGACACGTTCCTCTTCCGCCAGGGCCCGGCCCGGGGCCTCGGCTCCGTACGCTTCCACGACTGGCGCCCGGCGTTCGACGCGTACGCCCACGTGCCCAACGTCGCACGGTTCCGGGAGCAGGCCGACGCCCTGTGCGAGTTCGTCACCACCGCCGCCCCCGACGAGGAGCAGAGCCGCGACCTCGATCTGCTCCTCGCCGTGGGCCAGCTGTTCGCGCTCGTCGTCCACGGCCAGCTGATCCTGGAGCAGGCGCGGCTGACGGGCCTCGACCAGGACGTCCTGGACGAACTGTTCGCCGTCCTGGTGCGCGACTTCTCCGCCCACGCCGTCGAACTGCACGGCAAGGACTCCGCCACCGAGCAGCAGCAGCTCTGGGCCCTCGGAGCGGTGCGCCGCCCGGTCGTCGACGAGGACCGCTCGGGCCGGGTCTGGGAGCGCGTCGAGGCGCTGTCCGGCGCCTACGAGATGGCGGGGTGACCCCGCGTACGGGGCAAGGGCGCCGGCGCCCTTCCCCCGTACGCGGGCGGCGGGCCGGTGGGCCCCGGGCGGTCAGCCACTCCCACCGGCCCGGCGGGGCCGGAGATGGATGTCCGGACCGCTGCTGCCCGGCGCCTCCGCGCCCGGCAGCAGCCGCATGGCACGGTCGTAGTCCCCGCCGGTGAGTGTCCGGAAGGGCACCGGCTCGTCGGTGAAGAGCCCGTCGAGCCGCCGCCCGTACTCCCGCCGCGCGACCGCGTACCGCTCGTCCGGCAGGTCGTTCGCCTCGCACACCGTGAACGGCTCCAGCGGTGCCATGCCGGTGAAGAAGAACAGGCCGTGCTGGAGCGGGTGGAGGAGGTCCGCGAAGCGCCCGTGGATGCCCCGGTCCGAGAACGCCGACCCCCTGGCCCCGGCGGTCACCGACACGAGCGCCCGCCGGCCCGCGAGGGGGCCCTCGGCATAGGGCGGCGGGACGGAGGGGCCGTAGGCGAAGCCGGCGGTGAACACCCGGTCGATCCAGCCCTTCAGGATCGCGGGCACCGAGAACCACCACAGCGGGAACTGCAGGATCACCGCGTCCGACCAGAGCACCTTCTCCTGCTCGGCGGCCACGTCCGGCGACAGCCGCCCCGCCAGCGTGGCCCGTTCCGAGACGGCCATCACGCTCAGCCTCCGGTCCACGGCGTCGGCCGGGTAGTCGTCGGCGTCCACCGCGGTCTTCCACTTCATCGCGTAGAGGTCGGACACCCGCACCTGGTGTCCCGCCTCCCGCAGGTGGTCGGCCGCGAACGAGGTCAACGCGGCGTTGAGAGAGGCGGGTTCGGGGTGGGCGCTGACGACGAGGATCTTCTTCATGGTGACAGGCTCTCCCGGTCGCCGGCCCGGAGCCAGCGCCCTGCCCGACCGGCGGACCGGTGATCCTGGTACCGCGGGTGCCACCCATACTGGAGCCCATGGACGCGACCCATGGGATCGACGGCATCGGCGACACCGGGCGGGCGCTCGGCGGCTTCCTCCGCGCCCGCCGGGGACGCGTCGCGCCGGAGCGGGCCGGGCTCGCGGGCGGTGGCCGCCGCCGGGTGCGGGGCCTGCGCAGGGAGGAACTGGCCCTGCTCGCCGGGATCAGCGTGGACTACTACGTCCGCCTGGAACAGGGCCGCGCCACCCAGCCGTCGGCCGAGGTGCTCGACGCGCTCGCGAGGGCGCTCGGCCTCGACGCCGCCGGGCGCGGCCACCTGGACACGCTGGCCGGCGCCCGGCGCTGCCCCGTACCGCGGGCGCGGATCGGTCCGTCGCTGCTGCGGATCCTGGACGCCACGGCCGGGCTTCCGGCCTTCGTGACCGACCACCGCCTGGACGTGGTGGCCGCCAACCGCCTGGGCGCCGAACTGATCGGCGGCGTGGGCGAGCCGGGCCGGCGCGACCGGAACAACGCCCGGTACCTGTTCCTCGACCCCGCCTCCCGCCACGTCCACCCGGAGTGGGAGGACAGGGCCGCCGAAGCGGTGGGCCAGCTGCGGGTCTCGGCGGGGCGGTACCCGGGCGACCCGGAACTGGCCGCGCTGATCACCGAACTCTCCTCGGGCAGCGACGACTTCCGGCGGATCTGGGCCACCGGCGAGGTCGTGATGTGCGCGGCCGGGCGCAAGCGGCTGTGGCACCCGGCGACCGGACCGCTCGACCTGGACTACGAGACGCTTCACGTGCCTGCCGCCCCCAGCGAGACGGGAGCGGTCATGCACGTCTTCAGTGCCGAGGAGGACGGGGAGGGGGCCCTCGCCCTCGCCCGGCTGGTCGAGACCCTGACACCGCCGGGCCCGTCCCGAGGCTGAGCCCCCGGTCGGGGCCGCGTCCCGGCGGGCGGCGCGGGGCTGGTGACACCGGCCACGAGCCGGGTGCCGTTCCTGACCGGTGCGGTGGTGCGGTGGTGCGGTACCGGGGTGAAGCCACCGACCTCCACCCCGGTACCGCCCCAGGGGCGGGGGCCGGTGAGAGATCAAAACGGCATGGGGTTAGCATATGAGCGCCGCCTAGCTCGAAAGATAAACCTGTGACTGTCAACGACGACTCGTTCACCAACTGGAAGCACCGCGAGGAGATCGCGGAGTCGATGATCCCGATCATCGGGAAGCTGCACCGCGAGCGGGACGTCACCGTCCTGCTGCACAGCCGCTCCCTGGTGAACAAGTCGGTGGTCAGCATCCTGAAGACCCACCGGTTCGCTCGGCAGATAGCCGGCGAGGAGCTCTCGGTCACCGAGACCCTGCCGTTCCTGCAGGCCCTCACCGCGCTGGATCTCGGTCCTTCCCAGATCGACATCGGCATGCTCGCCGCGACGTACAAGACCGACGACCGCGGTCTGTCGGTGGACGAGTTCACCGCCGAGGCCGTCGCCGGTGCCACGGGCGCCGACAAGATCGAGCGCCGCGAGGGACGCGACGTCGTCCTCTACGGCTTCGGCCGCATCGGCCGCCTCGTCGCCCGCCTCCTCATCGAGAAGGCCGGCTCCGGCAACGGCCTGCGCCTGCGGGCCATCGTCGTGCGCGGCGGCGGCGAACAGGATTTGATCAAGCGCGCCTCGCTGCTGCGCCGCGACTCGATCCACGGCCAGTTCCAGGGCACCATCACCGTCGACGAGGCGACCAGCACGATCGTCGCCAACGGCAACGCGATCAAGGTGATCTACGCGAACGACCCGTCCGAGGTCGACTACACCGCGTACGGCATCAAGGACGCGATCCTCATCGACAACACCGGCAAGTGGCGCGACCGCGCGGGCCTGTCCAAGCACCTGCGCCCCGGCATCGACAAGGTCGTCCTGACCGCCCCGGGCAAGGGCGACGTCCCCAACATCGTCCACGGCGTCAACCACGACACCATCAAGCCGGACGAGCGGGTCCTGTCCTGCGCCTCCTGCACCACCAACGCCATCGTCCCGCCGCTGAAGGCGATGGACGACGAGTACGGCGTCCTCCGCGGCCACGTCGAGACCGTCCACTCGTTCACGAACGACCAGAACCTGCTGGACAACTACCACAAGGCCGACCGGCGCGGCCGCTCGGCGCCGCTCAACATGGTGATCACCGAGACCGGTGCCGCCTCCGCCGTGGCCAAGGCCCTGCCCGACCTGAAGGCGCCGATCACCGGCAGCTCGATCCGCGTCCCCGTACCGGACGTCTCGATCGCCATCCTGAGCCTGCGCCTGGGCCGCGAGACCACCCGCGACGAGGTGCTGGAGTACCTCCGCGACGTCTCGCTGCACTCGCCGCTCAAGCGTCAGATCGACTTCACCACCGCACCCGACGCGGTCTCCATGGACTTCGTCGGCTCGCGGCACGCCTCGATCGTCGACGCCGGCGCCACCAAGGTCGACGGCGACAACGCCATCCTCTACCTCTGGTACGACAACGAGTTCGGCTACTCCTGCCAGGTCATCCGCGTCGTCCAGCACGTCTCCGGGGTGGAGTACCCGACCTACCCGGCCCCCGCGGTCTGATCCGCCCAACTCGCCGAAGGCCCCGGTCCGCCGATGCGGACCGGGGCCTTGTGGCTGCGGGGGAGCGGGACGGGCATGGGTCACCGCGCCGGCTTCTCCACGCCACTGGAGCGACAAACCGCCCGCAGGGCGCCCGAATGCCCCATCGTTGTCACCCTGATGACGCGCATCTGGATCAGGATTCGTGGTGTTAGGGGAATATGACCACAGCACAGGTGAGTACCTCGTTCCCCCGGAATCCGGCGCTGCGTCACGGAGCGGACTGCGTCGACCTGCCCTACTCGTCCTCCGCCCTCGCACTTCTCCTGATCGCCATGAGCCGGATCCGGGCCGAGTCCCACGCGGTCGAACCATCCGCGGACCACCGCGGCGAAAGCGCCGGACGGGGCCGTGATGTATGAGACACCCAACCGATATCACCGGCCCCAGGACCTGGACCCACCGCTCGACGACGACGACCACCGGCCGGCCGGCCGGCAACCGGTCCGCTCGTTCGACGTCCTGGACGCCTCCTGGGACGCCGGACTCGCCCACCTCCTGTGGGAGTCCGACCCGTCCCGGCAGTGGGAAGGGCCGCCCGCCACCCCGCTCGCCGACACCACCGAGACGTACGACGACGAGCGCACCACGGCAGGGCTCCAGCGGATCACCGCCGAACCGCCACCAGTGCGCCCCCCGCTGCCGAGCCACCGCAGGGTGCCGCCGAAGAAGCCGGTCATCACCCTGCCGCGCACCGGCAGCATCCTCATCGCGGCGCTGACCGCCGTCATCGTCCCCATGGTCGGCGTCTACGGCGGCATGGTCAGCTACGAACCCCTGCTGCGCAACGCCGCCCGGCCCGGCGCCTCAGCGGGTGTGGTCCGGTGGTGGCCCCTCCTGGTGTACGGCCCGTGGCTGGTCGCGTCCCTGTCCATCCTCAGAGCGGCGTTCCACCGCCGGCGCGCCACCCACGCGTGGTCCGTCGTCCTGCTGTTCTCGGCCGTCGCGGTGGTGCTGTGCGTCGCCCGGACGCCGAGGACCCCGCTCGACGCGACGGCGGCCGCGCTGCCCGCCCTGGCGGCGCTGGCCTGCTTCCAGCAGCTCGTGCGGCAGATCACCCTGACGCGGCCGCCCCGGCAGGCCGCACCCCGACACCGCGACGTGACGGCTCCGGCCCGTACCGCGCCACCCGGCTGAGCACCCCGAACGCGCCTGCCGAAACGGCCGGGGAGTGCGCCCGCCCGCGCGACGGGTGGCGATAGTGTCCATGCCGATCGCGACCAGCTCCCGTTTGGACCGGACAAAGGGGGTTGTTCCGGCATGCAATCGACCGGAGAACAGTGCTCACCCAAGAGGTCGTCCGGTGAGCGGGCGCTCGGCCGACGCGCCGGCGCCGGGAGGAGCAGCGTGGCAGAGCCGTTTTCCGTCACCGTCGTGGTGCGCGGGTACGAGACCGATACGCAGGGCCACCTGAACCAGGCCGTCTACCTCCAGTACGCGGAACACGCACGCTGGTCGATGCTCCAGGAGGGCGGCATCCGGCAGACGGACCTGCTGGAGAGGAACCTGGGGCCGGTGGCGCTGGAAGTGACGGTGCGGTACCGCCGGGAGCTGCGCGCCGGCGACGAGGTCGAGGTGACCTGCGCCTTCGTCTGGGGCGAGGGCAAGACATTCCGCATCGAGCAGACGATCCGCCTGGCGGACGGCACCCTGGCCGCCGAAGTGTCGGGCGTGGGCGGTCTGATGGACCTGAAGCGGCGCAAGCTCGTACCCGATCCGCGTGAGCACTTCAGGGCCCTGGCCACGGCACCGGAGACCTTCGGCCTCTGACCGAATCCACGCAGAGCCCCTCCGTTTGGCTTGTACGCTGCTTTCGCGATCTTGTGTCGGTGAATCGGGGGATGAGCGATGGACATGAACGGCATACGGCGGATCCGGGCGGTCACGCGCGTGGTGGGGCGGCGCACCACGCTGCGGTACCTGATGGTGGGCGTGGGCGCCTCGCTGCTCGCGGCGTGCGGCGACTCCACCGGCAACGGCGGTGGCTCCGGTTCCGGCGGTGGACCTGCCGGGACCGGCCCGGCGGGCGGCGGCGGCCCCCTCAAGCAGGCGTTCAGCGCCTTCGTCCGCGGTACGTGGAAGGTCGTCGTCCAGCCCGCCGGCAACGGCACGGCCGGGACCCTGACGGCGGAGATCACCGCCAGCAGCTGGACCCTCACCCTGGTCGGCGGGGCCGGCCAGGACGGCGGGGCCCCCTGGGGCGGCCAGTGGGCCCTGATGGGCCGGACCCTCGCCATCCACGGCCCGGAATCGCCCCAGGATCTCGACGAGTTGGTGCGGGTGGCGGCACTCGGCGTGCCCGCCGAGGTCGGCCCGAGCGAATCCCTGCTGCTGCCCTGGCAGCCACCCGGCGACGACTCGGCCGACACCGGACAGAACCTGGAGGTCGAGTACGCCAAGGGCACCTTGCGGATCGCCCATGTGGAAGGCGACAGCCGGACGGTCTACACCTGCACCCGCGTGTGACGTGCGGGGCCGGCCGGGCGCCGGTGCGCCGTTGTACGGGAAGTCGCCCGGCGGAAGGGCGGAGATGGCGTCCGTGCCCTCGCCGGACAGGGGCCCGAGGTGTTCCGAGTCCGGCGTCGAGTCGGCGCGCCGGGCGCTGGGGGATCCCCGGGCCCGGCCCCACGTGCTGCGGGCCGTCGCGCGCAGCACGGTGACGCTGGTACGCGGACGGGAGGGCCTGCCGTCCCGGCGCCGGCCGCAGGGCCGCCTCGGCCTCCCGGCGGACTTCCTCCTCGCCCCCGGCGGCACCGTCCTGGCGGTCAAGTACGGTGCGCACGCGTACGACCAGTGGTCGGTGGACGAACTGCTGGCACTTGCGTCCCGCACACCGCGCTCGCCCTCCGGGCCCGGATGACCGGCGTGCCCGGAACCCCGGTGCCCGTGCGTCCGCCCGGGCGCCGGCCCGGTGACCCCGCGTGCCGGTGTCGCCGCCCGGATTCGGGATAATGATACGGGGGAATGGCAGCGGGAAAGGACCGGAGCGAAGGAGGGGGGAATTCGGATGAGCGGTGACAGCACGGCTTCCCTCGAGGCCGAGAGACCGGACCGGACGAGGGACCGGACCCGCGGGCGGCAGCGCTCGCCCGGGCCCGCCCCGGGGCATTCCGCCTCGAAGACCTACACCGACCTCCGCGACGCCATCGGCTCGGCGAGGGACTTCACCGCTGCCTTCCTGCTGGCAGAGGTGCACCGGGGCAGGGGCATACGCCCCCGGACCGTGGAGGACGCCCGGCTGGTGGTCAGCGAACTGGTCACCAACGTCGTCAGGCACGCCGCGGGCCCCTGCCGGGTCGACCTCCATCTCACCGCCGGGACGCTGGAGATCGCCGTGTCCGACACGGACGAGGTGACCCCGGTGGCCCACGCGCCGGACCCCGGGAGGGTCGGGCAGCACGGACTCGAGATCGTCCTCGCCCTGTGCCGGAGCGTGCACGTGGAGCCGATACCTTCGGGGAAACGTGTGCGGGCGCGCCTCGCGGTGGACTGTGGACTGACACCGAGCGCGTCGCCGGACGGTGGGAACGCGCGGGGCCGGGTACCGCCCGCGCGGGTACCGAGCGCAGGAGCGAGGAGGAAGCAGGATATGGAGCAGTCCGGGGTGCGGGTGCGCGTCGAGGTGAGCCCGGTCGGCGTCGGGGTCGTCACCATCGGTGGTGAGCTGGACTACGACGGGGTGGCCGTCCTGGAGGAGGCGGTCGGAGCACTGCGTGATCAAGGCGTGCACTGCCTGCTGCTCGACCTGTCCGAGCTCACCTTCATGGACTCCTCCGGGGTCAACGCCTTCCTGCGCGCCCAGCGGGGCTCCCGCGCCGGGGGCGGCTGGGTACGGCTGGCGAACCCCCAGCCGTCGGTGCTCAGAGTCATCGAACTCGTCGGTCTCGGCGAGGCCATCCCCCTGTACGCCACGGTCGGCGAGGCGCTGGCGGCGGTCTGAGCCGACCGGGCCCCGGCCTCTTGCCGGCTCGGCCCGCCGCGCGGCGTTCGAGGAACGGGACACCTGCGTGGAACAACCGCGGCAGGGAATGCGGAGATTCGTCCCTACCGACCGCGGGTCCACGGTGCCGAGGCGCCCGGATCGACCCGCCGAGCCCGTGGAGCCGTCATGAGCGTCAGTGATCCCGTAAGAACCGTCGACCTGGACGCACCGGTGGGTGTCCAGGACCAGAAGCAACGGCTGCGCCGGCGCCTGGAACGCCTGATCGGGGCCGCCGCCACCGAGGGGAACGAGCTGGTCCGCCTCCGCAACGGCGACGAGATCTTCCCCGCGATGCTGCGGGCCATCCGTGGCGCGGAGCACACCATCGACATGATGACCTTCGTCTACTGGCGGGGGGAGATAGCCCGCGAGTTCGCCGCGGCGCTCGCCGACCGGGCCCGGGCCGGCGTGCGGGTACGGCTGCTGCTCGACGGCTTCGGCGCCCGGCGGATCGAGAGCGGCCTGCTCGACGACATGGACGCCGCCGGTGTGCACGTGGCCTGGTTCCGCAAGCCCCTGTGGCTCTCACCGCTCAAGCAGAACCACCGCTGCCACCGCAAGGCCCTGATCGTCGACGAGCACACCGCCTTCACCGGCGGCGTCGGCATCGCCGAGGAATGGTGCGGGGACGCCCGCAACCCCGGTGAGTGGCGGGACACCCACGTCCAGGTGCGCGGCCCGGCCGTCGACGGCATCGCCGCCGCGTTCGCCCAGAACTGGGCGGAATGTCATACGGAGATGTACGACTCCCGCGACCGCTTCACCGAGCACTCCCAGCACGGCAGCGCGGTCGTGCAGGTGGTCCGGGGCTCCGCCAGCATCGGCTGGCAGGACATGCAGACCCTCATCCGCGTCATGCTCACCTCCGCGCAGAAGCGCTTCCGGCTGGCCACCGCCTACTTCGCCCCCGACCAGTACTTCGTCGACCTGCTCTGCGCCACCGCCCGGCGCGGAGTCAGCGTGCAGATCCTGCTGCCGGGCGAGCACACCGACCAGCGGGCCAGCCAGCTGGCCGGGCAGCGCCACTACAGCGCCCTGCTCGCCGCCGGCGTCGACATCCGCCAGTACCGGCCCACCATGATGCACGCGAAGATCATCACCGTCGACGAGGTGGCGTCCCTCATCGGGTCCACCAACTTCAATCGGCGCTCCATGGACCATGACGAGGAAGTGATGCTCGCCGTGCTCGACGAGTCGTTCACCGCCACTCTCGACCGGGACTTCGACGAGGACCTCGCCGTCAGCACGTCCCTCACCCTCACCCGCTGGAGGAGGCGCTCCGTGCTCCACCGCGTTCTGGAGGCGGCGGTCAGCCCCATCCGGCGCTTCCTCTGACAGCCCCGCCCGGACTCGGGGAAAAATAGGGGGAATGAGAAGCGGAGAACGGGGTACGCGCTGATCACTGGCTCGCCAGATGATCAATGAGACGTGTGTACGTGGGAGGGGACAGGGCGATGACGACTGCTGTGGCCATGGGAGCGGAGACCCGAGCCGGTGTCACGGAGCTGCCGGAGGTGACCTCCCCGGAGAGTCTCGCACCCAAGGACGCCCGTGCCCTGTCCAGATTGTTCTTCGACAGGCTCGCCGTCCTGGAGGAGGGCACGCCGGAGCACCAGTACGCCCGCAACACCCTCATCGAGATGAACATGTCGCTGGTCCGCTACGCCGCCGGCAGGTTCCGCAGCCGTGGCGACCAGATGGAAGACATCGTCCAGGTGGGCATGATCGGGCTGATCAAGGCGATCGACCGGTTCGAGCTCTCCCGGGAGGTCGAGTTCCCCACCTTCGCCGTGCCCTACATCGTCGGCGAGATCAAGCGGTTCTTCCGCGACACGTCCTGGGCCGTGCACGTGCCGCGACGCCTGCAGGAGGCGCGCGTCGAACTGGCGAAGGCGACCGAGGAACTCAGCACCCGGCTCGGCCGCGCTCCCAAGGTCAGCGAACTGGCCGCCCTGATGAGCCTCTCCGAGGACGAGGTCGTCGAAGCCCGCCTGGCCTCCAACGGCTACAGCTCCACCTCCCTCGACGCCGCGATCACCGGCGCCGACGACGATGACACGGCACTGGCCGACTTCATCGGCGCGGAGGACCCGGGCATGGAACTCGTGGAGAACTTCCAGTCCCTGGCCCCGCTCATCGACCGGCTCGACGACCGTGACCGCCGTATCCTGCACCTGCGCTTCGTCGAGGAGCTCACCCAGGCGGAGATCGGCGAGCAGCTCGGCGTCTCCCAGATGCACGTCTCGCGCCTGCTGAACCGCATGCTGGGGCGGCTGCGCGAGGGAATGCTCGCCACCGACTGAGCCGGTCCTCGCGGGCCGGCCCACAAGGCCGCGCCGGCCCGCCGTCGCGGCGGAGGCCGGCAGAAGGGTGCCATGGGAACCGCCGTACACGTACCACAGACCCGGGACATGGTCGGCGAAGAGCTGTCGGGTGACGAGGCCTTCGCCGCCCTGCGGCGCTACGGCGGCCGCAAACTGGTCACCGACTCCTTCACCCGCTTCCGTTACGCCGACGGGTTCAGCTTCGCCCGGAGCCTGGGATACCAGGTGGTGCTCGGCATCGTGCCGTTCACCATCGCCCTCGTGGGCATCACCGTGACCATGCACACCGAGGGCTTCGGGCGGGCCATCGAGTCCGCCCTGTCCCGGATCGTGCCCGGCCTCAGCGGGGACGTGGTGCGCCAGGTCCTCGCCGACACCCGGCGCAGCGCCGGCGGCGACATGGCAGGCGCCGTCGCCATGTGGCTCGGCCTGGGCTTCGCGGTCGTCAACCTCGCCTCGGCCATGGGCCAGATCGAACGCGGCTGCAACCGCATCTACGGCATCGAGCGCGACCGCCCGTTCGCCGTGAAGTACGCCAGGGGCGCCGTCCTCGCCCTCGGCGCCGGACTCCCGCTAGGCGGCGGGTTCCTGGCCATCGTCGCCGGCGAGGAGATCGGCCAGGCGGTGGTCCAGGCCCTGCACTGGCCGGAGTCCCTGCTCACCTGGTGGAACCGGCTCCACCTGCCGGTCGGGATCGTCCTCGCCGCGCTGGCGTCGGCCGTCATCTTCCGGTGGGCGCCCCGCCGCGTCCAGCCCGGGTACACCTGGCTCATCTTCGGATCAGGTGTCCACCTGACCCTGTGGGTCGGCGCGACGGGCCTGCTGGCCCTCTACATCAACGAGAGCGGCTCGTTCGGCGCCGTGTACGGTCCGCTGAGCGCGTTCGTCGCCCTGCTGTTGTGGGCCAACGTGACCGGCGCGGCGCTGTTCCTGGGCATCGCGTTCGCCGCGCAGCTCGAAGCGGCCCGGGCCGGCGCCACCGAGCCGGTCCATCCGGACCCCGGGCCCGGCTGAGCGCGGCGTGACGGGGCGGCGGGGCGCGGCGGTGGAGGCCCCCCGCCGGCGGCGCGGCTCAGGCGGTCTCGACCGTGCCGGCGGGGGCCGGCCCGTCCCCGCCCCGGTCCCGCGCCGTCCCGTTCTGCTCGATGGCGTGGCGGAAGCCGCTCAGGCCCGCGGTGAGGGCGGCGCGCAGTGCCGGGGGCATGGCGTCGATCACGTCGAGGAGCGCCGCCTCGCGCCGGGCCCGCAGATCCTTGAGGTACTTGCGGCCGCGGCTGGACAGGCGCAGCTGCAGCTCCCTGCGGCTCGCGGTGCTGGGAGAGCGCTCGATGTACCCGAGGGCGTCGAGGCGGTCGCACATCCGGCTCACGGAGGGCGGTGCCGACCCCAGGACGTCCCCGAGGGTGCGCAGGTTGATCGGCTCGTCGCGGTCCAGGATGTAGAGCACACGGAGCTGCGAGGAGGACACCGGGGCCGGTGACGTCAGGTCGCGGCCCTTGTTCCAGAGCACTTCGAGCAGCTCGATGACCTCGCGGGCGGCGTGCGCGGCGGCGTCCCGGTCGCCGTCCGCGGGAGTGTCGGAGTGCGCGTTCCCCATCGTGAGACTCTGCAACGGCCTTGCCCGGCGCTGAGACATGGGCCCTCCTCGATACTGCCGATCAACAACCTCATACCTACGAAGTCCCCACCGGTGGCCGGGGAGGTCACGGGCACCGGGCCAGCCTAAGCCCAAGCCCGCGCCGAAGGCACGAGCTCGCGGCGGGCCGTGGAACCACCGAGCGGCCCGCTCGACCGTCGTGCCCACCGCCTCCGGTCCGTCCTGCCGTCCGGTCCGTGCCCGGGGTGGGACAGGAGAAAAAGGAGAATCCCAAAACAGAGAACCCGGGCCACAGGGTCATGTGGAAGGGGTTTGTAAACACCTCTATCCAGACGAGG
>NZ_JBWKJV010000004.1:115990-246056 GCF_056432045.1 Streptomyces sp. NPDC045701
AAGACACGGTCTCGGGGGGGGCGGGGGAACCACGAAGCGGCCTGTTCGACTTTTGTACCCCCTCCTTTTGTTCTGTCTGGCCGTCGGGTCGTTCCCCGGCCGGGCACGGACCGGACGGCAGGCTCCGACGACGCGGCCCGCGGCCCGCGGGGCCGCGGGGACGGCGTGTCACACCACCTGGATACCGATGAGACAGGTGTCGTCGTCGGTGTCCGACTTGCTGTGTGTGAGCAGACCGTCGAGCCGCTGCTCGAGCGTGGTGGTCGGTATGCGGGCGTTGGTGAGCAGCTGGGCCAGGGAGTCCTGGACGGACTCGTCCCGGCGCTCCACCAGACCGTCGGTGTACATCAGCAGGGTGTCGCCGGGAGCCATCTGCAGCTCCTCCTCCTCGTAGGAGGTCTCCGACACCGCGCCCAGCAGGATGCCGCTGACCGTGCGCAGCGTGGTCGCCTTTTGGCCCCGGATGAGCACGGGCGGCAGGTGGCCCGCCCGCGCCCAGCGCAGGGTGCCCTTTTCCGGGTCGTACAGGCCGCACACCGCCGTGGCGGTGACGGGTTCGGTGAGGTAGTGCGCCACCAGGTTCAGCCAGGACAGCAGCTGCCCGGGTCCTGCGCCGGTGATGGCCAGACCGCGCATCGCGTTGCGCAGCACCACCATGCTCGTGGCGGCCTCCATGCCGTGACCCGCCACGTCGCCCACGCACAGCATGACCTGCTTGGAGGGAAGGACGACGGCGTCGTACCAGTCACCGCCCACCATGGACTCCGACTCCGCCGGCCGGTACCGCACGGCGATCTGCAGTCCCGGGCTGTCCAGCGGCGCCTGGGCGGGCGGCATGATGGCGTGCTGCAACTGAAGGGTGAGCCGGTTGCGTTCGGCCGCCTGCTGCTCGGTCTGGGCGAGCTGGTCGCGCGTCGCCGCCAGCGCCACCTCGGTCCAGTGCTGCGCGGAGATGTCCTGGTAGGCGCCGCGCACCGCGAGAAGTCGCTGGTCGGCGTCGAGCACGGGCTCGGCGATCACCCGGATGTGGCGGGTCACGCCGTCGGAGCGCTGCAGCCGGAAGGCCGCCGACGCCGCCCGCCGGTGGTGCAGCACCCGGCGCAGGAAGCGCCCGATGGACACGGCGTCGTCCGGGTGGGCGTGCGCGGCCAGCTCTTCGAGGGGCACGGGACGTGTCGTGCTGTGACGGCCGTAGAGGTCGAAAAGCTGGTCGTTCCAGACGATCTGCCCCGTGACGACGTTCTCCTCGAAGCCGCCGATCCTGCCGAGGCGCTGAGCGTGCTGGAGGAGGTTCGCCAGGCGCGCCGACTCGTCCTCGACGCGCCAGATGAGCAGCACGCTGCTGCCGTGCCTGCTGACGCTGATGTCGGCGACGGCGTCCAGCGGCACTTGATCGACCAGGGCGGTCAGGGTCATCCGCCGGGCGCGGAACGGTTCGCCGGTCGCGTAGACGCGCTCTATCTTCTCGAACAGCTCGCTGCCGCCTATGGCCATGGGGTAGGCCTCGAGGAGCATCGCTCCGCTCACGGCGCTGCGCGGCCGGCCGGCCGGGTCGACGAAGTGGCTGTTGACGTGGTGGATACGGAAGTCGGCGAGCTGGCCGTCGGACTCCAGGCAGGGAGTCAGGACCAGTGCCGGGTCGTACAAGCCTTCGGCCAGGTGTACCAGCTCGGACAGGTCGGGGGTGGTCGTCCAGGCGTCCGCGGAGGGGGAGAGGGCGGAGCCCGGCCGGCCTTCGAGGGTGTGGGCGCACAGCTCGGCCAGTGCCTCGATCTGCCGCTCGATCTGCGGCGGTTGTGACTCCAGGCGTCCGGGCCAGCAGATCTCCAGGATCCCGTGGACGCGTCCCCCGGTTCCCGCCGGAACGGCGACGCGCCCGCCGGCCGGGTTGTCGGCCCAGCCGATGGAAGGCAGCCCCAGCGCGGACTGCGAAGCCGCCCGCACGGCCTGCCGTTCGCTCAGCGCCTGACGGGCCAGGGTGGACACGCCCGGCGGTACGTAGCGCCAGCGGACGGCCTCGTCGGCGGGGAACCCGGCGTGTCCGGCCAGGGTCAGTGACGCGTCGGAACCGGCCGCCCACACGGCCACCGCGACGGCCCCCAGGGGGGTCAGGGCGTGGTCGAGCAAGGACTCCGCGACCGCTTGGGTGTCTCCCGCCGCCAGCGCGCCGCTCTCGGCCGTGCGCAGCCGTACGCCGACCGACGCGCCGTCCTCGGCGTCGTCCTCCTCGGGGTTCCGCGCCTCACCACTGGTCCGCCGGACGAAGCCGGTGGCGACCTCGGTGACGTGGTCCCGTGCCGCCTGGTTGACGATGTCAGCCGCCAGCTCCAGCTGCGACAGCCCCGACTCCTCGGCGAGGGCGGCCAGCTGCTGGGCGGCGACCGTGGGGCCGCACTGGAGCCGCTCGATCAGCACGCCCTTGGCGAGTTCGATCAGGGCACGCCCGTCCGCCGCCGCCTGTGCCGCCCGGATCTCGCGGCGCAGCCGCTCGACCGTCGCGGCCAGCCTGCCGACGCCCGTCGTCTCCCTCGCGGAAACGGCCGGCGCCACCGCCCCGTCGCCGGCGCCCCGTGCCGGGAGCAGAGCGTCGCGCGCCGGCTCCTGCCCGCAGGGGACGACCGCGGAAGGCAGGACGGCGCCGCTCACGACATCCGTCTCCGGCGCCGTACCGGACCGGACGGGCAGGTGGGGCCCGGACGCGTCCGGTCGTCCCGACGACAACGTCCCGTTGTCGTGGGCGGACTGCCCGAGGTGTTCAGGAGTGCTCATTGTGGTGCTGACTCCTCGGTCGGAAGCGGACGGCGGGGGTGCGGGAGGTGCCGCGGGCCGCACGGGCCCGCGGGCGGACTCACGCCGGGAGCCAGCGCCCGATGCAGGCGATGAGGTCGTTGGCGTCCACCGGCTTGGTGACGTAGTCGCTCGCTCCCGACGCCAGGCTCTTCTCCCGGTCGCCCGGCATCGCCTTGGCCGTCACCGCGATGATGGGCAGCTGGGCGTAGGCCGGGTCCTCCCTGATCGCGGAGGTCGCGGCGTAACCGTCCATCTCGGGCATCATCACATCCATCAGGATCAGGTCGATCTCGGGGTGCTCACGCAGCGCCTCGATCCCCTTGCGTCCGTTCTCGGCGTGCAGGACCTCGATGCCGTGCAGTTCGAGGATGCCACTGATCGCGTACAGATTGCGGGCGTCGTCGTCCACCACCAGCACCGTACGCCCGGAGAGGGCGCCGTCGACGGGCTGGGAGGGCTGCTGGCGGGTCTCCTCGGCACGCACCAGCGGCAGCACGTCCCCCGGCTCCTCCGCCGACAGGTGCAGGGCGATCCGCTCGCGCAGCTCGTCCAGGCTGGAGATCAGCTCCAGCGGCCGGGTGGCCGAACGGGACTGCAGCTTCTCCTCCTGCGCCCGCTCCAGGCGCCGGCTGTTGTGCGCCAGGACCGGCACGGTCGTCCCCGCCGCGTCCCCGTCCATGGCGTCCAGGAACCGCAACGCCGCGTCCTTGGGCATGTCGAGCTCCAGGACGACGCAGTGGAACGGCCCGGCGGCCAGGCTCTCGGCCGCCTCCTGCGCGCCGACCGCGGTGATGACCTCGATGTCCGCCGTACGCTTCGGCAGGTCGTTGTTGCCGGAGAGGTCGGCCACCGCGCTCTCGGCGACCAGGGACAGCAGGCCTCTGCTGCGCTCCTCGACCACCAGCAGCCGCCGCTTCTGCCGCGGCGCCGGGGCGGGGCGGACCGCCGGGTTGTTCAGCGCCGGGTCGAGGGCGTGGTCCAGCGCGGTCCGCGACGGTCCCACCGCCACGGTGCCGACCTCCCAGTCGGCCCGCGTCACGGGCAGGTACAGGGTGAACGTGCTGCCGCGGCCCTGCGTGCTCTCCGCGGTGACCGCTCCACCGAGCAGGTGCGCGATCTCCCGGCTGATGGACAGCCCGAGACCGGTGCCCCCGTACTTGCGGCTGGTGGTGCCGTCGGCCTGCTGGAAGGCGCCGAAGATGGCCTCCAGATGCTGCTCGGGGATCCCGATGCCGGTGTCCTTGACGCGGAAGGCCACCACCGGCCAGCCACGGTGCACCGAGGGCGGCAGCTCGTTCTCCGCGGCCATCTCGATGCGCAGTTCGACGCTGCCCCGCTCGGTGAACTTGACCGCGTTGGACAGCAGGTTGCGCAGGACCTGGCGCAGCCGGGAGTCGTCGGTCAACAGGTCGGTGGCCACGCCGGGAGCGGTGCTGAGGGTGAAATCGAGGTTCTTCTGCGTGGTCATCGGCCGGAAGGTGGCCTCGACGTAGTCGAGGAGCTGCTGCAGCGCCACCACTTCGGGGTTGATGTCCATCTTGCCGGCCTCGACCTTGGACAGGTCCAGGATGTCGTTGATGAGCTGGAGCAGGTCGGATCCCGCCGAGTGGATGATGCCCGCGTACTCGACCTGCTTCGGCGTGAGGTTGCGGGTGGGGTTCTGCGCCAGCAGCTGGGCCAGGATGAGCAGGCTGTTCAGCGGGGTGCGCAGCTCGTGGCTCATGTTGGCCAGGAACTCCGACTTGTACTTGGAGGCGAGCGACAACTGCTGTGCGCGGGTCTCCAGTTCCTGCCGGGCCTGTTCGATCTCCAGGTTCTTCGTCTCGATGTCGCGGTTCTGGGCGGCCAGCAGCGCGGCCTTCTCCTCCAGCTCCGCGTTGGAGCGCTGGAGCTCGTCCTGCTGCACCTGGAGTTCCTCGGAACGCGCCTGGAGCTCGGCCGTCAGCCGCTGGGACTCGTCGAGCAGCTCATCGGTACGGGCGTTGGCGACGATGGTGTTGACGTTGACGCCCAGCGTCTCCATCAACTGCTCCAGGAAGTCCCGGTGCACGGCGGTGAACGACGTGAACGACGCCAGCTCGATCACGCCGAGGACCTGGTCCTCGACGACGATCGGGAGCACGATCAGGCTGGCCGGGGTGGACTCGCCGAGTCCGGAGGAGATGCTGACGTAGTCGCCGGGCAGCTGCTCGACGGCGATCGTCCGCCGGCTGCGCGCGGCCTGGCCGACCAGCGACTCACCCAGCTTGAAGCGGGCGTGGTCGGTGAAGTCGGCGGGACGGCCGTAGGAGCCGACCAGCGTCAGCTCGGTGCCGCTCCTGGCCTCCTCGGCCAGGTAGAAGGCGCCGTACTGGGCCGACACCAGGGGCGTCAGCTCGTCCATCACCAGCTCCGCGACGACGGCCAGGTCCCTGTGGCCCTGCATCAGACTGGAGATGCGGGCGAGGTTGGACTTCAGCCAGTCCTGTTCCTGGTTGGCCATGGTGGTCTCGCGCAGCGACTCCACCATGGAGTTGATGTTGTCCTTGAGCTCGGCCACCTCGCCGGAGGCGTCGACGGTGATGGAGCGGGTCAGGTCGCCCTCGGCCACCGCGCTCGCGACCTCGGCGATGGCACGCACCTGCCGGGTCAGGTTGCCCGCGAGTTCGTTGACGTTCTCGGTCAGGCGCTTCCACGTGCCCGAGACGCCCTCGACCTCCGCCTGCCCGCCGAGGCGGCCCTCACTGCCCACCTCACGTGCCACACGGGTCACCTCGGCGGCGAACGCGGAGAGCTGGTCGACCATTGTGTTGATGGTCGTCTTCAGCTCCAGGATCTCGCCCCGGGCGTCGACGTCGATCTTCTTCGACAGGTCGCCATTGGCGACGGCGGTGGTGACGAGGGCGATGTTGCGCACCTGGTTCGTCAGGTTGTTCGCCATCGAGTTGACGTTGTCGGTGAGGTCCTTCCAGGTGCCCGCCACATTCGGGACCCGCGCCTGGCCGCCGAGCATGCCCTCGGTGCCCACCTCGCGGGCCACGCGGGTGACCTCGTCGGCGAACGCGGACAGGGTGTCGACCATGGTGTTGATCACCCCGGCCAGCGCGGCGACCTCGCCCTTCGCCTCGACGGTGATCTTCTGCGAGAGGTCACCACGGGCGACCGCGGTCGCCACCTGCGCGATGGAGCGCACCTGTCCCGTCAGGTTGGAGGCCATGACGTTGACGTTGTCGGTGAGGTCCTTCCAGGTGCCGGACACACCCCGGACGGTCGCCTGTCCGCCGAGGTTGCCCTCGGTGCCGACCTCGCGGGCGACGCGGGTGACCTCGTCGGCGAAGGCGGAGAGCTGGTCGACCATCGTGTTGATGGTCTCCTTCAGCTCCAGGATCTCGCCCCGGGCGTCCACTCTGATCTTCTGCGACAGGTCGCCCTGGGCGACGGCGGTGGTCACCTCCGCGATGGACCGCACCTGGGCCGTCAGGTTGTCGGCCATCACGTTGACCGACTCGGTGAGGTCCTTCCACGTGCCCGAGACGCCCTTGACGTCGGCCTGGCCGCCCAGTCGTCCCTCGGTGCCGACCTCGCGGGCGACGCGGGTGACCTCGTCGGCGAAGGCGGAGAGCTGGTCGACCATCGTGTTGATGGTGTTCTTGAGCTCCAGGATCTCGCCCCGGGCCGTGACCGTGATCTTCTGCGAGAGGTCGCCCTTGGCCACGGCCGTGGCGACCTGGGCGATGGACCGCACCTGGGCCGTGAGGTTGCCGGCCATGAAGTTCACCGAGTCGGTGAGGTCCCGCCAGGTGCCGGAGACCCCCTTGACGTCGGCCTGGCCACCGAGGATCCCCTCGGTGCCCACTTCCCGCGCCATGCGGGTCACCTCGTCGGCGAACGAGGACAACTGGTCGACCATCGTGTTGATGGTGTTCTTCAGCTCCAGGATCTCGCCGCGCGCGTTGACGGTGATCTTCTGGGAGAGGTCGCCCTGGGCGACGGCGGTCGTGACCTGCGCGATGTTGCGGACCTGGTCGGTCAGGTTGCCGGCCATGAAGTTCACCGAGTCCGTCAGGTCGCGCCAGACGCCACCGACCCCCGGCACCTCGGCCTGGCCCCCCAGCCGCCCTTCACTGCCGACCTCGCGGGCGACGCGGGTGACCTCGTCGGCGAAGGCGGAGAGCTGGTCGACCATCGTGTTGACGGTGTCCTTCAGCTCCAGGATCTCGCCCCGGGCGTCCACGTCGATCTTCTGTGACAGGTCGCCCTTGGCCACCGCGGTCGCGACCTGCGCGATGTCGCGGACCTGGGTGGTCAGGTTGCCGGCCATGGCGTTCACCGAGTCGGTGAGGTCCGCCCAGGTGCCGGACACCCCGGGGACCACGGCCTGCCCGCCGAGGGTCCCCTCGGTGCCGACCTCCCTGGCCACACGGGTCACCTCGGAGGTGAACAGCGACAGCTGGTCGACCATGCCGTTGAAGACGGTGGCGATCTCACCGATCAGCCCGTCTTCCTCGTCGGGGAGCCTCGTGCCGAAATCCCCGTCACGTACCGCTGTGAGGCCGGCGAGCAACTGCCGCAGCTCGGACTCCCCCACTTTGCCGCCCCCGCGAGAGGGCCGTGACCGCGGCACGGCACGGGAACCTTCGACCGCCGTCTCAGCCATGACCAACCTCGTTCCGCTCAGATGCCGCGACGAAAAAGACCGAACAGACGCACGCCCGGATGCCCGGGTGGCCCCATGCCACTCTTTCGACACTTAACCATTGCCGTACGACAAATACGCCGCAGGCTAACTCACGCGGCATCAGCAGGGCAATCGGACCCCAAGGCGTACAGCGCGCCGGTCATGGCCGGATCTGTAGCCTTCCCGCGCGCCCCCGCGACCGGGTCCGTCACCATGCGCCGGGACACCCCCGCGCATGAGCGGTCCTCGCCGGGGAACCAGCGGAGCCAGGAGCGCACAATTCTACTGACCAGGCCCCCGCCCGGGGCCGCACCGAGGAAACGTCATGGCCGGAAATCTGTGGGAGTACCCCTCCGTCGTCAGCCGCATCGATCACGCCCGGCTGGTCGGCTACGGCGTCGAAGCGGCCGACGGCAGCATCGGCACGGTGGACGAGCACTCCGACCAGGTCGGCGCCGCCCACCTCGTGGTGGACACCGGACCGTGGATCCTCGGCGAGCGCGTACTGCTGCCGGCCGGCACCGTGACCGAGATCGACCTCGAGACGTATACGATCCGCGTGGACCGCACCCGGGAGGAGATCAGGAACGCTCCCGGGTTCGACCCGGACAAGCACCCGGGAGACCCGGCGTACCACCGGCTCATCAGCGGCCACTACGGCGGCCCCGCCACCTGACGCACTCCGCCGTCCCGCCCTCCGCGCGCCTCTCGCGTTCCTCGACGGCGTGACGGAAGCCGTTCAGGCCCGCGGTGAGAGCGGCGCGCAGCGCCGGAGCCATGGCGTCGACCACGTCGAGCAGCGCCGCCTCCCGCCGGGCCCGCAGGTCCTGAAGGTGGGCTCGGCCGCGGGCGGAGAGGCGCAGTTCCAGTTCCCTGCGACTGCCGCTGCTCGGGGAGCGCTCGATGTACCCGAGGGCGTCGAGGCGGTCGCACAGCCGGCTCACGGAGGACGGCGCCGACCCCAGGAGCTCCCCCAGGGTGCGCAGGTTGATGGGCACGTCACGGTCCAGCACGTACAGCACGCGGAGCTGCGAGGGGGACACCGGGGCCGGTGACGTCAGGTCCCGACCCCGGTTCCAGAGCACTTCGAGCAGTTCGGTCACCTCGCGGGCGTGCGCGGCGGCATCCCGGCCCGTGCCCGTGACAGTGTCGAAAGGCATGGTGTCAACTGTGACACTTGAAGATGGCCTTGTCAGCGACGGAGACCGCGGAGGCCGTCACTTCCTTCCTTTCTCCTCTTTCTCGAACAGGTGGTGAGCGAACGATGGACAGATTCGCGGCCGTGGAGCGCGCGGTGCGCGACGCCCCGCCCCACGCCCTCCTCGAAGCGGTGAGGGACGTGCTCGCCACCCACTACACGGCCGTCTCCGTCGACCTGCTCATGGCCGACTACGCGATGACCATGCTGCAACCGGTCAGCGCCCTCCCGTACACCACCGAGCCCCTCCCCGTGCACGGCAGCGCGCCGGGGCGGGCCTTCGGGGCCCAGCAGCCCCACGTGGAGAAGCACGCCCCGGACGGCGACGTCACCGCGCACTTCCCCGTCAGCGTGCGCGGCGACCGCGTGGGCGTCCTCACGGTCCGCCTGCCCGGTGACCACTGGAGCCCGCGGTCCGAGGAGGAGCTCCAGGGCGTCGCCCAGCTCCTCGGCCGCGAGATCGTCCTCGCCGAGCGCGAGACCGACCTGTACCTCCAGGCCCGCCGGACCGGCCGGCTGACCCTTGCCGCCGAGATGCAGTGGCAGCTGCTGCCCGGCTCCTCCACCTCACGTCCCGAGTACGAGATCGGGGCGCAGCTCGAACCGGCGTACGCGATCCACGGCGACAACTACGACTGGTCCGCCTCCGCCGATCACCTCACCCTGACCGTCACCAACGGCATGGGCGAGGGCGTCGAAGCGGCCCTTCTGACCAACCTTGCGATCAACGCGCTGCGCAACGCCCGCCGGGCGGGTCTGTCGCTCGCCGACCAGGCGTGCCTCGCGGACCAGGCCGTCCACGGCCACTACCACGGGCTGGCGCACCTCGCGGTCCTCCTCCTGCGGTTCGACCTCGCGACCGGGGAGGCGGAGGTCGTGGACGCCGGTTCGCCGAGGATGTGGCGCCTGCGACAGGGGAAGGCGGAGCCCGTCGAGTTCGAGGCGCAGCTTCCGCTCGGCATGTTCGAGGACACCCTGTACACGCCGCAGCGCTTCAGTGCGCTGCCCGGCGACCGGCTGTTCTTCCTCAGTGACGGCGTGTACGACGTCGCCTCGCCGACGGGTGAACGCTACGGCGAGAAGGCCCTCATGCGGGCGATGACCGCCACCCGCCTGCTGCCGCCCTCGCAGGTGCCGCGCGCGGTGCTGCGGGAGCTGGCCGGACACCGCGGGGCCGAGGACGCCGCCGACGACGCCCTGGTGGTCTGTCTCGACTGGCGGGGCCGGCCCTAGGGGGTGACCGGACGTATCGACGTCCGCCCGAAGGACGGGCGTCGCCGGCCGGGCGGGACTCCACGGACGCGACCTGGTGCGGGCGGTGGCCGCGCCGCGCTCACCAGGGCAGGAACACGTGCACCTCCTTGCCGTCGCGCTGGAGCAGTACGTTGACCGTCCCCAGGGCCTGCACGATGTGCCAGCCCAGCCCGCCGGGCTTCCCGGCCCTCCGGGACGGCACCGGCTTCGGCGGCGCCGGGTTGGTGTCCCGCAGCATCACGTGCACCCCGTCGAACGTGCGGCGTACCCGCAGGGTGAACGGCCCGGGCGCGTACTGGATGGCGTTGGCCGCGAGTTCCGTCACCACCAGCATGATGTCGTCGCGGCTGTCGGCCTCCGCAGGCGGATCGGCGGCCGCGACGGAGTCGAGGAACAGCCCCGTCGCCAGCCTCGCGTCCGTGACGTCGCCGAGCTCCCCGTCGAAATGCGCACTGAGACCTTCGGCGATGTCGCCGTGCACTCCGTTCCAGTCGTCCCTGAGCGGTCCCGAGACCATGCTCGACCTCCCACCTGTCCGTCTGGCGTGAATTGTCCGCCTTCCCGGTCACCGGTCGTCTACTCGCGCCGGTTGCCCGTCTCACGCGACTGGCAGACGGCCGGCCTCCGCCGGGACCGGAACCCCTCTCCGGTCCCGGCGGCGACCGACGCACAGGTGCCGGCATGCGTTCCGGGGCGCCGTCACGAGTAACCGCTGAGGCGCCCGTCAATCGGCCGACATCGCGGAGCGCGGCCCCCGGGCCGCACGGGGACGCGGCCGCACGGGGATCAGATCGTCATCGACTCCTGGAGCCAGCGGTTGATCCGGTACGGCAGCCACCAGGCGAGCGGGCCCACGTCGAGGACGAGATCCTCGCCGCGGAAGTCGTCCAGGACGGCCCGGGGCACCGAGTCCGCGGGCGCCCCGGGGGCGAGGGTCTCGATGGCCCGCTCGTACTCCGGCTCGTCGGCGGTGAAGCGGCGCAGCTCACCCCAGCGCCGGTCCCGGATCTGCACGAAGCCGGGGCCCTTGCGCCACAGGCATTTGCACAGGTAGTGACCGCGCCGCCACGCGCCCAGGGCGTCGTCGGCCCCGTCGGGCCCCTCGATGCGCCGGGGTGGCTGGAGGTGACTGAGGAGCCGCCAGCCCTCACCGGACGCCGGGTCGAGACGGAGGTCCCACTCGACCAGGACCGCCCGGGCCGTCAGGTCGCGCACCAGGCACAGCGCGCCCACGGCCGCCGCGGCCCGGCCGGCGTCCGGGGTGCCCGCGAGGTCGACGACGCCCGGCAGCCGAACGCGCCGGGCGCCGAGCTGCCACAGCCGCTCGCTCTCGCCCCCGGCGGGCCCGGGCAGGGCGAGTTCGCCGAGGAACATCCCGGGCAGCTCGCAGGCTGCGGGGTCGTAGTCCCGCCAGGCGAGGACGGCGGGCGGTCCGGCGGTGGTGCTCATGGGGCGTACTCCTCCTCGGGACGCGGTCGTACGCGGGGTCGCGGTCATACGCGGACGGGCTCGGCGGGCGTGCCGGCCGCGGCGTACGCGTGGCGCATGAAGTCCAGTCGCAGCAGGTCCTCGTTGACGGCGGCGGGGGCGACGTGGACGTACTGTCCGCCGTCGGTGAAGACGATGCCCATGGCCAGCCACGAGTCCAGGACCCGCTGCACACCGGTCTCGTCACGGGCGGCGTCCGGCGCCTCGCGTGCGGCCTTCCTGGTGAGGGCGGCCGGGGTGTGCGGCTGGTCGAGGAGGCGGAAGAGGGCCTGCTCGAAGGGATCGGTGAGCTCCAGCGTCCGCCAGTCGAAGGCCCGGCGCCGGGAGACCAGGACGATCCGGTCGCCCAGGTCGGCATGGGTGAGCCGGGCGTCGGCGTGGTGCTTCTTCCACGCGCCGAGCGCGTCGTTCAGGGCGGTGACGGTCGGCTCGCCGATGCCCCGGGGCGGTGCCTCGAAGACGTAGGCCAGGTCGTACAGCTCCTCCTCCGGCAGGTCGTAGGTGAAGCGGTAGTGCTCCTCCGGGCGCAGACCGGTGAACCCGAGTTCGGGGCGTTCGAAGTACGGGCTGAAGCGCTCGATGGCGATCCGCGCCGACAGGTCGACCGGCGGGTCCAGGTGTTCCAGGGCCGGGATCTGGGCGATCACCGGCTCGTAGTCCCGCGCCGTCTCGCCGGGGAACCCGTGCAGGTAGTTCCAGGCGACGGACAGGCCGGTCTCGGCGCCGTCGCGGAGCATGCGCACGTTCTGGCAGCCGCTCACCCCCTTGTCCATCAGGTCCAGGACCCGGTGGTTGAGGGACTCGATCCCCGGCTGGACGTAGATCATCCCCGCCTCGGCGAGCGTACGGAGCTGAGGTCGGCGCATGTTCGCCTTGATCTCGATGTGCAGCCGCAGGTCGTACTCGCTGTCGATGATCCTGGGCAGCACGGTCGTGAGGTACCCCATGTCGAGGATGTTGTCGACGACGTACATGTCCAGGACCCGGTGGCGGCGGGCCAGCTCGACGATCTCCTCGTAGAAGGTGTCCGGGCTCTTGGAACGGAACTCCATGAAGGAGCCGTTGAGGCCGCAGAACGTGCAGTGGTGCTTCTCGCCCCACCAACAGCCGCGGGCGCCCTCGACGACGAGCTTGGGCTCGACCCAGTTGCGGGCCACGGAGGCGGCCAGGCGCTCGAAGTAGCCGCTGTAGTCGGGCGGCAGGATCGCGGCCGGAGGCAACGGGCGGGTGGCCATCGGATTGGCGCGGCTCTCCCCGCCGGGGCCGCGGTGGCACAGGCCCGGCACCCCGGAGAGGTCCGACCCGTCGGCGAGGGCGGTGAGCAGCCGCGGGAAGGCGGCCTCGCCCTCCCCGCGTACGACGTGGTCGACGAAGGGGAAGTTGCGGTGCACGGCGGCGCCCTGGGCCCCGTCGCAGTTGGCCCCGCCCAGCACGGTGACGATGTGCGGGGCGAGCTGCTTGACCCGGCGGGCGGCGGCGAGCGCCGCGGTGTTCTGCTGGAAGGTGGAGGTGAACCCGACGACGTCGGGGGCGTACTCCACGATCCGCCCGGCGATCTCGTCGACGAACTCCGGGACGGCGTGGTGCAGTGCCAGGGTCATGGACATGCGCGACTTCTTGAGCTTCCCGCGCATCACCGCGGTGAACTCCTCCTCGCGCCAATGGGGGTCGTCGTAGAGGGCTGAGGAGAAGACCCAGTCGCCGCAGCCCATGAAATAGGAGGAGAGGGCGTAGTACTCGTAGTCGTCGCCGCTGAACTCGGTGCGGGCGGTGATCCAGTCGGTGAACGCGAGATTGGCGTGCAGGACCTCGGCCTCGGCGCCGGGCACGCGCTCGTCCACGCTCCGTTTGAGTATTCCCAGGGCGAGGGACGGGAGGTCGATGGGCGACCAGGGCATGTTGACCAGCAGGACACGCATGTCGGCTCCTCGGGGATAAGGGACCGGCCGGCCCGGCGGTGCACCACCGGGCCGGCCGGCGGGGGTCAGTCCTCTTCCGCGTCCTCGGCGTTGCGGAACGGGACGGTGACGGTGATGCCGACGCTCGGCTTGCGGTTCTCCTCGTCACCCGCGAGCGGGTCGTTGTGGATGATGTCCTTCTGCATGGGACCTTCTCCTCTCCGTGGTGCGTTCGGTGGTGCGGTGCTCCCCGTTCCGGGTGGAGCGGGGCGTCTGGGGGCGGCGCGCGGGGCCGCGCAGTTCCCGGTCGAGGAAGGCCACGGCGCGGCGCAGTACGGCGACGTGGTCGCCGCCGTCGTAGCCGTCGTGGCCGGAGTCGAGCCACATCGCCTCGTGGCGGACCCCGGCGGCGCGCAGCGCGGCGAGGTAGCCGCGGACCTGACCGGGCGGGCATTTGGCGTCGTGGGTGGCGGCGGCCACCAGCAGCGGGGCACGGACCGCGGTCGCGTAGTGGATGGGGGAGCTGCGCGCGTACCGGTCGGGCACCTCGTCGGGGGTGCCGCCGAAGAGCCGTTTGTCCAGGGCGCGCAGGGCGGGCGTCGTCGTGCGGTGGGCGGCCGCGCAGTCGGCGACGGGTTTGACGGCGACCCCCGCCCGCCATAGGTCCGGGCAGGTGCCGAGGGCGAGCAGGACGAGGTAGCCGCCCCAGGAGGTGCCCCACAGCCCCACGGCGTCGGGGCGGATCAGCCGACGGGCGACGAGGTCGGCCCGGACGGCGGCCAGGTCGTCGACCTGGGCGAGGCCGACGCCCCGTCCCGGGGCGCGCCGCCAGCGGGGCCCGTACCCGGTGGAGCCGCGGTAGTTGACGCGCGCGACGGCGAAGCCGGACGCGACGAGGGAGTGGACGACACCGTCGTAGGCGTCGCGGTCGTGGTCGGCGGGGCCGCCGTGGACCAGGAAGACGGCGGGTGCGGGGGTTCCGGTGGACCCGGTGGACCCGGTGGACCCGGTGGGTCCGGTAGCCCTGGTGGGTCCGCCGGGCCCGGCGGGTCCGATGGGTCCGATGGGTTCGACGGGCTTGGTGGACCCGGTGGTTCGGCCGGGCTCTTCGGGCAGGCTGAGCAGGGTGTGTACGGGGCCGTCCGGCCCGGGGGTCCACAGGTCCCGGTGCGTGCCGGGGACCCGGCCGGCGACGGTGGGCAGCGGCGGGAGCGGTGTGCCGCGCGAGGAGTGCAGCCTCGGCGGGTGACCGGTGTCCGTCCACAGGTAGTGCAGGTCGCCGCCGCGGCGGGTGGCGGCGTCCAGCAGGGTGCCCGCCGGGGTGGGGACCGGGGTGAGGGTCCGGTCGTCGAGGCGGGCGCGGTGCAGGGCGGAGCGGCCGTGGCGGTCCTGCCGGACCAGTACGGAGCGGCCTTCGGCGTCCCAGCGGGCGGTGATCTCGGTGTCGAAGGCGCACCAGTCGTGGGTGACGGTCCCGGTGCCGGGCCGCCAGGTCTCGAGGACGTACCGGTCGTCGCGTTCCCGGACCAGGAGGAGTTCCCCGGCCGGACCGGCCGGGGCGAAGCCCAGGGCCCAGAGGCGGCCGGAGCGGTCGCCGCCCCGCAGGACGGCGCGGACGGTGCCCCCGGCGGTGAGGACGGTGACGCCGTCGGCCCGGCCGAGCGCGAGCAGGTGGCCCCCGGGCGTGATGCCGGTGAGGGTGGCGTGGCCGTCGGCGTGGGCGACCGTGCGGGCGGTGCCGCCCCGCCGGCCGAGGTGGACCGTGGTGGTGCCGCCGTTCCCCACGGCCAGGGCGACGGTGCCGTGGTCGCTCACCGCGAGACCCCGGGGGAGCCCGGAGGGTACGCCGGTCAGCCCGGGCAGGTCCGGACCGCCGCCGAAGGGCTGGAACCGCCAGTGGCCGCGGCCGTGTTCGTCCTCGTCGAACCACCACACGTGCGCATCCCGGTCGATGGCGCCGTGCAGGGTGCCGCGCGGACGCCGTGTGACCTGCCGGGCCCGGCGGGTGCCGGCGTCCCAGGTGAACACCTCGCAGCGGCCGTCGGCGTCGGCGGTGAAGACCATCCGGGCCGGGTCGGCGGCGCACACCTCGGGCAGCGCGGCCCGGTAGACCTGGTAGCCGCCGGTCACCCGGCCACCTCCACCGCGAGGCCCCCGCGCACCGAGCGCCGGGAGGTGTGCGCCGCCAGCAGGGCGAGTACCACCCCGCACGCCAGCGCGGGCGCGGTCGTGGACACCCGGTCGGCGAGCGCCCCGGCGAGTACCGGCGCCGGCGCCGCGCCACCCGTCGTGGCGGTGGCCAGGACCGCGCCGGTACGCGCCTGCAACTCCGGAGCGGTGACCTGGAGCGCGCGGGCCTGGAGCGCCACGGAGGCGACCGGCATCAGCAGGCAGACCAGGGCGAACAGCACCCCGTACGCCCACGCTCCCACGATCGGGGCCAGCGTGGCCGGCGCGACCGTGAGCGGGACGAGCAGCCAGGTCACGCCGATGACCGCAGGCGGGGCGCCGAATCGTTTCGCCAACCCGGGGGCGGCAAGCGCCCCGGCCAGCCCGGCGGCGCCCGAAGCGGCGAGGACCGCGCCGAGGACGGCGCCGCCGTGACCGTCGCCCTGGAGGGCGAACACGGCTCCGAAGTAGAGCGTCACCACGACGACGTTGACGGTGGCGCTCCACACCAGGAGCAGCCGCAACGGCGGGGAGGATCGCACCAGCCGCAGCCCGGCCGCCCCCTCGCGCAGCAGGTCCTTCCCGCGTCCGCGGGGCGGGTCCTCCGCAGGTACGCGGGACGCGGCTGCCGCCCGTCCCCGGGACGCCGGCGCGGTGAGGTCCGCCCGCATCGCCCGTACGCACAGGGCGGTGACGACGTAGGACAGCGCGTCGGCGAGGAACGGGAGCGCGCGGGCGGCCTGGTAGAGGGCGCCGCCCAGGGCCGGGCCGACGATCAGCGCGCCCTGGTCGGCGGCGGCCAGCCGCCCGATCGCCCGAGGCTGCTCCGGCCCCGAGCAGATCAGGGCGACCGTGCCGCGGGCGGCCGCCTCGAAGCACGCCGTGGCCACCCGTTCGGCCAGGACGGCGGCGAGGAGCAGTCCCAGTGGCGGATCGCCGGCGGCCAGTGCGAGGGTCACGCCGCCCATCGCCACGGCGGAGACGGTGGCGGACCCGAGCATCACCCGCTTGCGCGCGCCACGGTCGGCCGGCACGGCGACGAACGGCCCGAGGAGGAGCCCGACGGCGGTGGAGACGCCGGCGATCAGCCCGACCACCTGGGCCGAGTGGCCGAGCCCGAGGAGGAGGAGCGGAAGAACGGCCCCCGACGCCTGGGTGCCCACACCGTCGGCGGCGTTGGCCCACCAGAGGAGCCTGAAGTCGCGTGCTCCCGACCGGGAGGGGGACGGTGGTGCGGTTGACGCGGGCCGTTCCACGGAGCACCTCACCGACTTGGCGAAAGCGTGCAGGAAGTGTGTCGGAAACGAAACGAGCGGGATCCTAATCACGCCCCGATGAGCGCCACAAGACGTCATTGCGGGTGGCTGAATTCGTGCAGCGGGGCGGCCGGGAACGCCCGCTGGGTGAGGCGGGGAAATGAGGGGAGATCATTCCGTCGGCTGGCGGGAAAAGACTCCACCGGCGCAGGCGAAAAGCGGAACCCGCCGGGGGGACCGGCTGGAAACAGCGGTCCGGCCGGTGTCGTGAAGGTGTCGGCGGTGCCGACCACTCGACAGTCGCCTGCGCGTCCCTTTCGGCCGAGAACGTTCGTCGCAGTCGCAGTCGCAGTCGCAGTCGCAGTCGCAGTCGCGGCTGCGTCGTCGCCGTCGCCGGCGCTGCGGTTGGCCGCCGCTGTCGCTCAGGTCGCCGTGGACGTCGGTCGAGTCGCATCGCCGTCGGTGGCATCGGCGTCCGGTGAGACCGCGCCCACCCACGACCTGGTGAACATCACCGCCGACAAGTGCCTCGACGTCACCGGGAACTCGTCGGCGGACGGCACCCGGACGCAGATCTGGAGCTGTACCGGTGGGGCCAACCAGAAGTGGACCCACCACGCCTCCTGAGCCGTCATCCGGGACGCCCGCTTCGCCCCCCCCCGGCTGGCGGCCGAGCTGTCCGATCCACCGGTCACCCTGTCGATCGGTCACCGCCCAGCGCACCCACTGACCCACGACACGGGACGCGTCAGGACACTCACCGCGAAACCGGCCCTGCGCGCCTTCGCCGTGAGCCTCTTCCGCGAGCGCGGCCGGCGGGCCGCCGAGGGCG
This sequence comes from Streptomyces sp. NPDC045701, assembly GCF_056432045.1. Classification (NCBI taxonomy): domain Bacteria; kingdom Bacillati; phylum Actinomycetota; class Actinomycetes; order Kitasatosporales; family Streptomycetaceae; genus Streptomyces; species Streptomyces sp. NPDC045701. The sequence continues at coordinate 133,533 of NZ_JBWKJV010000004.1, forward strand.
GTGTGCTGCCGCTCCACACGGCACTGTGCGGTCTGGAACCGTTCGCCGTCCCGGCGGCCCGCCGGCATGTGGCCGGCGAGATGGAGCACCTGCTCACCGTCGACCCGGCCGTGGCGCTGGCGCACACGCTGCGTGCCGGTGTACCCGACGAGTTGGGTTCCCGGAGGAGGGCGAGCGGTGGCATACGGGCGACTGGGCGGAAGTGCGGGACGGCGCTGCCGCCCTGTTCATGGTGGGGGCGCGGCCGGGCGGTGGCCGTGGAACGCGAGGGGATGCGGGCGTTGTGGGCGGACGGGACGTACGACCACCGCAAGCCGTGGCACACCGGTATCCGGTGGGAGGACGGCGCGTTCGTGACCACCCCGTTCGCAGGGGGCCGGCGGGTCCGGTCCCTGACGGAGCCGGCCGACCGGGAGACGGTGCTGTTCCCCGGCGACGACCGGGCGGCCGTCCGCCCGGCGGTCGACGCCCGTTCCACCGACCGCCCACGGCGTGATCGGTCGGGCGGCCGATCCGCGGGGCGGGCTCACATTCTTCGGCATTCGATGACGCGAACCGAAGATTATCGTTTCTGCATTCCCTGACACGCATATCTACGCGGATAGCCGGTCCGGCGAAGAGGGGTGGCGCCGGGCCTGCTTGGTATCCGGCGGTGCTGCGCTCGACGCGGGGCCCGTCAGTCGGGCAGTGTGTGCCGGTAACTGCTCGGCGGCATGACAAACGGCGTTGAGCAGGGCAGACGCCTGCGATTCATCGACGTCCGAGGCCGGTTGGCAAACTTTCGCAACTCAACCTCTTGCGGGGGTGACGACCCGTCTGCCACATTCACCACAGCCGAAATGGCATGCACGCGACAGGCTTACCCCGGCCTGAGTGTGCGCCTCTGCCGCATACCTATGCGGCGCTTGTGTCCTCACCGAGGACGTTCCCACCCCCACACAATGGAGACGAACGTGCGAATAGCCAGACTGGCCCCTGCCCTCGCGATCGCCGCCCTTTCCGTCCTGGGGCTGGCTCCCACGGCGTCGGCGCAGGCCTCGCCCGCCCCCGGCGCCCCGGCTGTCGCGCCCGGCACCGAGGTCCAGCCGATCATCGGCGGCGGCTACGCCAGCAACGCCCCCTGGGCGGCCCGCCTGTTCTCCAACGGCCGGCAGACCTGCAGCGCGACGATCATCGCACCCACCTGGATCCTCACCGCGAAGCACTGCGTCGGCGGCGGCGGACTGTCGTTCCGGATCGGCAGCCTCGACCAGACCACCGGCGGCACCGTGGCCAACGGCATCAGCGTGCAGAACCACGCGTCCGCGGACCTGTCCCTGGTCCGGCTCGACCGCTCGGTGTCCGGTACCTACGCCCGCCTCGGCCAGCCGGGCTCCGTATCGGTGAACCAGACCGTGCAGGTCTACGGCTGGGGCGCGACCTACCAGTGCGGTTCGGAAGCCAACTGCCAGTCCCAGTACCTCAAGGTCGCCGACGTCGTCGTCACCGGCGCCTGCCGCGACGCGTACAACGGGTCCGCCATCTGCGCCCGCCGCGGCAACGGCATCACGGCGGGCGGCGACTCGGGCGGCCCCATGATGGCCAACGGCCTGCAGGTGGGTGTCGCCTCGACGAGCGACCGCCAGACCACCACCGCGTACACGAACGTCACGGCGTACCGCTCCTGGATCCAGAGCATCGCCGGCGTCTGACGCGTCACCGGCCTGCCGTCGGTGCTCGGCGCAGCGTGAAACCGACGCAACCCGTAACCGACGCGACGTGAGACCGCCCTCCACCGCGCCGCGGTGGAGGGCGGTGCCGTGCCGGCGGCGCGCTCGTGGACGCCGCCGGTCACCCGTCGCTCTCGCCGCTTCCGCCGGTGGAGCGCCGCCGCGCCCGGGTCACCGCCAGCACACCTCCCGCGATGGCGATCACCGCGATGGCCAGGGCGATGCTGACGCCGCCCTCGGTGTCCCAGTACACGTCCTCGAGGCTGATCAGCAGCCGCCTCGTCCACGACCAGGGCCAGCCCGACCCCGTACGCCAGCCCCATCCAGGCGCGCGCCCGCGCGGAACGCTCGACCAGCCCGGCCGCGCCCACCGCCACCAGCAGCAGGATGCCCCACACGTAATGGTGGAGGTGGACCCCACCGGCCTGGACGTCACCCACCCCGGCCACATCGATGTGGATGAGCCAGGTCAGCAGACGCATCCCGCCGAAGGTGAGGGCGAACCCCCACCAGGCCAGCACGAAACCGCGCCGTTCGGGGGAGATGCCGGGCAGCAGGCGCAACCAGGGGGACGGTCGGTCGGTGTCCTGGCGCTGCGAACCACCGGACGTCCCTGTCGTCTTCACGCATGCCCTCCTGCGGTGAACTGCTCGATCAGCGCGGCCACGGCGCAGGGCGCGCTGTAGTGCGCCGCGTGCGCGGCTCCCCGGACCTCGGCCGCGCGTCCGTCGACGACCACGTCGGCCACCCGCCGGGTCCAGTCCCTGGAGGCGATCGTGTCCCCCGCTCCGCGCACCACCAGGGTCGGCGCGACGACCCGGGCCAGATGCCCCTCGAACGACTCGGCCGCGTCCCGCAACGCGTTCCGGAAGGAGGCGGCGAACCGCAGGGGGCCGGTCACCAGATAGTCGCTCGCCGCCAGGCCGATCAGGGAGAGCGGTTCGCGGGGTGCGTCCGCCAGGAGCCGCCCGCACTGCCGCCAGCCACCGGCGCCCGGTTCCAGCGCCGGACCGACCATCACGATGCGGCGGACCAGGTCCGGGTGGCGGGCGGCGAAGGCCGCCACCACCTGGCACCCCACCGAGTTGGCGACCAGCAGGCTCGGTCCCAGGGCCAGTCCGCGGTGCCAGCGTCGCAGTGAGGCGGCGAGTTCGCCCACGTGCGGTGCGCGGCGCACGACCGCCCGCGACCGCGCGTTGCCCGGCAGGTCCGGTACGAACACGGTCACCCCGCCCGCCGCCAGCCGCCGCGCGAGCGGCACGAAGTACCGTCCCGAGAGCCCCAGCCCGTGCACCAGCACCACATTGGGGGAGCCGGTACGCGGCGGTGGCCCGAACCTGCGGGTGAAGATCCCGGCGTGTGTCGACTGTTCCATCCTTCCACCATCCCCCGCCACGGCCCGTTCACCGCCCGGGCCACGCATTCGGCGCAGGGCGGGCGGCAGGGTGGCGGGGCGGCCGCGCTCGCGCCCGATGCCGCCCGGCCGAACCCGTGGAATATTCAACCATCGGTCGCGGTTGACGGCGCCGAAGGAGGTCACCAGTGGACATGACCCACGGCGTCTCCAGCGACGCCTACTACGGCCACGGGACACCGGCGGAGCGCTGGGAGCGGGCGCAGCTGTTCTTCGAGGCGAAGGACTACGCCGTCGCGGCACGGGTGCTCGGCGGGCTGGTCGAGGAGGTGCCCGAGCAGACCGGGCCTCGGCTGCTGCTGGCTCGCGCCTACTACCACTCGGCTCAACTGCGGCGCGCGGAGAGCGAGTTGCGAACCATCCTGGAGCGCGACCCGGTCGAGCACTACGCCCGGATGATGCTGGGCCGCACCCTGGAGCGCCAGGGGCGCACCGAGGAGGCGCGGTCCCACCTGCGCGTCGCCTCGGCGCTCGCCGGTGACTTCGGGGACGTCTGAGGCGTACGGCGCGAGCGGGTCCCGGCCGTAGCGACACCGCCGCCCGGCGGGCGCGTACCCCGAAACCGGTGTCGCGCCCGCCCGATTCCCCCGGCCCGGGGCACGGACAGCCCTCCACCCCTCCGCCGCAGGCCGGCACACCTGCGGCTCCCGTAGCTCCCGCGGCCCGACAGGACGACCGAAGGCGAGAACGAGGGTGCTCGGTGACAGGGCGACGCCCTACGCCCTTGATGACGATCCGAGCCCCGTCGGTCCACCGCGGTATGGCCGGGAGGACGGTCCGAGGCCGCCGATCGGTGCGAAACCCGGGCCGGATGCCCGACAGTCGGCGGGTGATCCCGGGCGCGGCGGCCGACAGGATGACTGACATGGATCCCGAACTCGAAGCGTTCATCCCGCTGTTCCCTCAAGTCAACCTGACCGACCCCGTGTCCGACCGCGAGAGCTTCGCCGAACTGGCGGCCAGGTTGCCACCCCCGGACATCCCGGGCCTGGAGGTCGAGGACCGTACGGTACCCGCCGATCCGGACGTGGCGGTACGGATTTACCGTCCGCGGCACGCCCGGGGCGCCGTCGTCTGGCTGCACGGCGGGGGGTTCGTCATGGGGAACCTGGACACCGAACACCCGTGGGCCGCACGACTGGCCGCGGGATCGGGCGCGGTGGTGGTCTCGGTGGCGTACCGGCTGGCCCCGGAGAACCGGTTCCCGGCCGCCCTGGAGGACGCCCACGCCGTACTGGCCTGGACGGCCGAGCACGCCGCCGGGCTCGGCATCGACCCGGAGCGGATCGCCGTCGCGGGCCACAGCGCCGGCGGCTGCCTCGCGGCCGGCCTCGCCCTGTACGCCCGCGACCGGCAGGGCCCGCCGATCCGGTTCCAGCTGCTCAACCAGCCCGGGCTCGACGACCGGCAGGAGACCTGGTCGCAGCGGCACTTCACCGACACGCCCTGGATGAACCGCGACCGGATCGCCGCGACGTGGCGCCACTACCTGGGCTCCACGCCCGCCACTCCGTACGCCGCCCCCGCGCGGGCCACCGACCTGTCCGGCCTGCCGCCCACGTACATCGCCACCGCCGAACTCTGTCCCAACCGCGACGAAGGCATCACCTACGCCCTGCGTCTGCTGCAGGCGGGCGTCCCGGTCGAGCTGCACCAATGGCCCGGCACCTTCCACGGCTCACAGGCGATCCTGTCCGCCGAGGTGTCACAACGGCAGATCGCCGAACTCGGCGCCGTCCTGCGCCGCGCCCTGGCCTGAGGGCCCGCACTGCCGAGGCGCGGGGAGGGTCCCCGTCGCACTCATCGATCAGGAAGGACACATGTCATGAGGATCGCACTGGCGCTGTGTGCGAGCGTGGCCGCGCTGAGCGTGTGCGCGGGCACCGTGGCGGCCGTTCCCCCGTCCTCCGGGACGCGGACCGCGACGGCCGGCAGCACGAGCCCGTCGAGCGGCGTCGACCCCGTGCAGCTGGGTTCCGCCCTGGACGGCGTCCACCGCGCCGGCATACCGGGCGTGTTCGCCGAGGTGCGCGACGCGGACCAGGTGTGGCGCGGGGCCTCGGGGGTCGCCGACCTCCGTACCGGACGTCCCGTCACGGCCGGCATGCGTCACCGCGTCGGCAGCATCACCAAGACCTTCACCGCCGCCGCGGTCATGCAACAGGTCGAGCGGGGCCGGATCCGGCTCGACGCGCCGATCGGCCAGTACCTGCCGCGACTGGTCCCGGGGGAGCGCGGCAGGAGAGTCACGGTCCGGATGCTGCTCAACCACACCAGCGGCATCCCCGACTACATCCCGTACGCGTTCCCGTCCCTCCAGGGGTTCCCCTCCGACGTGTCGGCCAAGAGCCTGGACGACAACCGGTTCAAGCGCTTCCGCCCGGCCGAACTGATCGAGCTGGGGCTCGCGGCCCCTCCCGCCGGCGAGCCCGGAGCACCCACGGGCGTGTACTCCAACACCAACTACGCGCTCCTCGGCCAGCTCCTGGAACGGGTGACCGGCGACACCGCCGAGGAGTACATCACCCGGAACGTCATCGAGCCCGCCGGACTCCGGCACACCGGGTTCCCGGCCGAACCGCGTATCAAGGGCCCGCACTCACGGATGTACGAGGCGCTGTGGGGCGTGCTCGACCCGCCGCGCGACTACAGCGTCTACAACATGTCCTGGGTGATGACGGGAGCCGGTCTCGTGTCGACCATGGAGGACCTCAACCGGTTCTACGGGCGGTTGCTCGACGGCAGGATCGTCGGCCGCGACTCACTGGCGCAGATGCAGCGCACCATCCCGGTCCGCGCCCTGGACGGGACGACCATCCACTACGGTCTGGGCCTGCACAAGGTCGACCTGGGGGAGTGCGGCACCTTCTGGGGCCACGACGGCACGGTCTGGGGAGCCGGGACGATGTCCCTGACGCGGGCCGACGGCCGGCGCCAGATGTCCGTCGCGATCAACCTCATGCGGTGGAACGCGCCGGACTCCTCCGGACAACCGCGGCACCACCCCATCGACGACGCGCTGTCGACACTGCACCGGCAGGCGTTGTGCGGCGACCGGCCGGAAACCGGTGTGCCGCACACGCGCTGACAGCGAGCACCGGTGGGAGCGACGAGCCGGCTGGCGCGGCGCGCGTCGTCCGCCGGCTCGTCGTCCGCCGGAGCGGGCGCACCTGACAAACGTCATCAATTCTCGTGCGCGTGATCGGACTTGAGGTGGAGGAGCCGACACCTGCCGCGCGGCGAGGATGGCGGGAGCGCGCACGCCCGTGTGCCGTCGACCGTGCAGGGAGAGACCATGGACCCGACCCTCCGTCCCGCCCGCCCCGCTCCGCGCCGAAGGCCGCGCCCCGTCGTCCTGACGTCGAGTGCCGTCCTCCTCTCGCTCGTCACCGGCGTGCTGCCCGCGCACGCCGCCCCGGCCGGGCCCGCTGCCTTCGCCGGGCCCGCCACAACGCCCCGGACCGCCGCGACGGCCGCCGTCGCCGGCACCCCCGGCCACGGTCCGGACCGCGGGGCGTTGCGCACCGCCCTCGAAGCCATCCACCAGGCCGGCATGTACGGAACCTACTCGGCCGTCCGCAACGGCTCGGCACAGTGGCGCGGGGGCGCCGGCGCGGCCGACCGGAAGACGGGGCGTCCGGCCCGCCCCCAGCTGCGGCACCGGGTCGGCAGCATCACCAAGACGTTCACCGCCGTCGCCGTGCTCCAGCAGGTCGAACGGGGACGCATCGCGCTGGACGCGCCCATCGCCCGCTACCTGCCCGGGCTGATACCGGGCGAACGCGGTCGCGGCATCACCGTCCGGATGCTGCTCAACCACACCAGCGGCCTGGGCGATCACGTACTCGGCGCGTTCCCCGGCCTGGTGGAGGACCCGGGCAGGGCCCTGGACGCGAGGCGTCTGCACCGGTTCGTCCCGGAAGAGCTCGTACGCCTCGGACTCGCCGCACCCGCGCCGGTGCCGCGCGGCACCTACGCGTACTCCAACACCAACTACGTGATCGCCGGGTTGCTGCTGCGCGAGGTGACCGGACAGGAACCCGAGCGCTACATCACCTGGCAGGTGATCAACAAGGCCGGACTGCGGCACACCTATTTCCCCCGGACCCCGTATCTCACCGGCCCGCACGCCAAGATGTACGAGTCGATGTACGGCCTCATCGAGCCCGCCCGCGACTACAGCGTCTACGACATGTCGTGGTGCGGTACCGCCGGGTCACTGGTGTCGACCGTCGACGACCTCAACGCCTTCTACCGCCGGTTGCTGAGCGGCGGGCTGCTCGGCCGGGCGGCGCTGGAGGCGATGAAGACCACGGTCCCCGCGTACGAGCCGCCGCCCGGCGAGCAGGTCGCCCTGCGCTACGGCCTGGGCCTCTACACGATGCGGCTCCCCGACGGCCGGTGGTACTGGGGCCACGACGGAGGCGTCTTCGGCGCCGGCACCTGGGCCCTGTCGACGGAGGACGGGCGCCGCCAGGTCGCGATCGGCTACAACCTCATGAAGTACCAGCGCTTCGACGAGCAGGGCAGGCCGCTGCACCACCCGATCGACGAGGCGATGCTCCGGTACGTCACCACCGCCCTCGGCGGCACCGTCAAGGGCGCCCGGCGCCCGGCCCCGGCCGGCGGGCTCCTCGTGGCACCGTCGTCCGCCGTCTCCGACGCCCTCCGCCGCCAGGCGTCCGGGGCCCCGGCACACCGGTGAGGCGTACGGTGACGTCACCGTACGCCCCCACCCGTTCACCGACCGTTCGGGGTACGCCGGCGACCGCTCGGACACGGTGCCGACTCTCGTAGGGTGGAGGGGTAACGACAGACCGGAGCAGTCATGCCCACCCCCCACCCCCTCGGCAACCCCACGGACGAAACCCCCGACGCGCTGTTCGGCCTCGACGAACTGCGGACGGGGCCAGAGCCCCGTTCCTCGGGAAAGCCGCTGTTCCGCGACTCGGCCGAGGCCCGGCGGATGCTCGCGGTACGGGAGATCCACGCGGAACCGGGAGCCGCGGCGTCCCCGCGCGGCAAGCAGATCCTCGCCGCGTTCCCCGACGCGGAGGTCCTCCCCGTCGACTCGCACTGGCGCATCCCGGACCTGCACGGCAACAGGGGCAACGCCGAGCGCTGGGTCCGCATCAAGAGCACGGTCCTGGTGCTGGGGGAGAAGAAGACCCTCACCGTGCGACCCAACGGCCGCTCCGCCGACTGGATCGCCCCCGGGGCCGCGAACGGCTGCGCCATGGCCTGCGCGTACTGCTACGTTCCCCGGCGCAAGGGCTACGCCAATCCGATCACCGTCTTCACCAACATCGACCGCATGATCGCCCGGCTGCGGCGCCACGTCACCGAGCAGGGACCCAAGCGGGAGCCCAACCAGTGCGACCCGGCCGCGTGGGTCTACGACATCGGGGAGAACAACGACGCCTCCGTCGACGCGTTGATCAGTGAGAACACCGCCGACCTGGTCCACGCCTTCACCCAGTGGCCGACGGCCAAGGCGTCGTTCGCCACGAAGTTCGTCAACCCCGACCTCCTGCTGCTCGACCCACGCGGCCGGACACGCATCCGGTTCTCCGTGATGCCACCGGACGACTCGCGGCTCCTGGACATCCGTACCAGCCCCGTAAAGCAACGGATCGCCGCCGCCGGCGACTTCCTGGAGGCCGGGTACGAGGTGCACTTCAACCTCTCTCCCGTCGTGGTCCGGCCCGGCTGGGAGCAGGCGTGGGCCGAGCTGCTCCAGCACATGGACGACGTGCTGCCGGCCGCCGTGAAGGAGCAGGCGGCGGCCGAAGTGATCATGCTGACCCACAACCGGGACCTGCACGAGGTCAACATGGAGTGGCACCCGCGCGCCGAGGAGGCGATCTGGCGCCCCGACCTGCAACAGGCCAAACGCTCCGAGAACGGCAGCTGGAACGTGCGCTACCGCAACGCCGTCAAGGCCGAGGCGGTGGAAACCGTACGCCGCCTCGTGACGGCCCACGCCCCCTGGCTGACCATCCGCTACGCCTTCTGACCCGCCCGGGCGGCCGACCGGCCCGGGCGGCGGAGCGCCCGAGCCGTGTCGGCCGTCACCGCTCGGGTGCCGTCACCGCTCGTGGTGGTTGAACCGCACCTCCGGGTTCTCCGCCGTCGGGCCGTCGAGGACCGGCCGGTGCCGGTCGCGCAGGTGGAGGTCGAAGAAGGCCCCCGTGTACGTGCGGACGAGACCGATCGCGCGGTCGGCACGGATCGTCGGCTGAGCATCGGGGTACGGCAGACGCAGCTGCTCGAAGAGGACGGGCAGGTCCGAGAAGGTGAAGTGGTGCGTCCCCGCCACGGCGAGCCACCGCTTCCAGCCGTCCAGGTTCCGCCACGCGGCTTCCCAGGTCACGTCCTCGCCCCCCGGCTGGTGGGCGGCGTCGCCAGTTCCGAGCATCATGAACGGCCGACCCCCGAGCCCTCGCTCCGGTACGGGATCCCCGAAGGCGCCGTCCATGTTGACGCCCGCCCGGAAGCGGTCGTCGTGCACCATGGCGGAGGCCGACGCCGCGCCACCCAGCGAGTGACCGGCCGCGCCGACGCGTCCGCGGTCGATGAGGGAGGCATGCGGCCAGGCGGGGCGCGGGCCCGTCAGCCGGTCCAGGACGAACGACAGGTCCCGCGCGCGGTTGACGGTCGCCTTCCGCATGTCTTCCTGCGTCTCGGCCTTCCGGCACGCCACACAGGTGAGGATCCGGCCGCCCGGGAACACGGTTCCGGTCGCTTCATAGGCGTGGTCCACCACGGCCACCACATAGCCGCGGCTCGCGAAGTCCTCGGCGAGGGTGGTCAGGGTGAACCGGGGTGCCCCGAAGCCGGGGGAGAGCAGGACCAGCGGATACTTCCCGGGCTCCGGCCTGGCCCGCACGACGCTGTGGGCCCGCGTCGCGCCGAGCCTGTCCACCAGCGACTCGTCCCGCACCCCGACGTCCTCCAGCAGCAGCCGCGCCTCACGCCGGTCCACGTACGGGGAGGGCGGGCGCGCCGTGGACCGCGCGGGGTAGTACACGTCCACCATGAGCTCGCGCGGCCGGTCGGGCACCCAGAGGTCCTGCCGGGAGCGGTCCACGAGGTGGAGGGCCGACCGGCCGACCTCCGCCTCCCCGGTGGGCTCCGGCAGCAGCAGACCGGATGCGGGGGCCTGCCGAACGGTACCGGGGACGGAGGCGACGGCCTGGCCGGACGGTGCCTGCGCGTGAGCGACCGGGGCGGCCGAGGCGACGGCGAGGGCGATCACCGCGGCGGTGGCCGGACGCAGCATACGTAACGTGTTCATGGCGAAGACGGTAGGCAGCGCCCGGGCCCGCCGTCGTCAGCCGCAGGTGCCGCGCCCGTACGACCAGGGGCTGATCTTCACCGTTCCTCGGTCAGGCGACATGGTGCACACGCCACGGACGCCCGGCTGCCGGGCGTCAGTCCGTGCTGACCCGGTCCGACCTGCCGGCCTGGTCCATCAGCCGGCGGACGTGGTCGGCGACGGGAAGGGCGGTGCCCCCCGCCGCCTTCCCGGCTCACCACCCGAGGACCGCGGCGCGGCAGGTCCGCAGGCCCCCACCCGGCGGGCCGAAGCTCCCCGCCCCGACGTGTCCGCGCGCTCGCCCCTACGCCACCGGCCGGCCGGCGGAGCCCCAGGCCGTGGTGAGACCCTCCAGCCACGCGGGCGGCAGTTCGGCGGCGTCCCACTCCTCCCACAGCGGCGACGGCGCCGCGGCGAGTCGTTCGAGCACGGCGACGCTGGTGGGGGAGTGCATGAGCGAGTAGCGGCCGTGGATCGCGATGGTGCCGCCGGGCCCGTACTCCGCGTACAGCCGTTCCAGGTGCGCGCGGTGGGACGAGGCGAACTCCGCGAGACGCCCCGGGTACGCGGCCCTCTGCCTGGCGCTCATCGTGCCGAGCACGGCGGTGAGCACCTGCTCGGAAACCTCCGGATCGAGCTCCGACTCGGTGGTGAACGAGAGGTAGATGGGTACGACCGCCACCTTCGCGCGCTCCACCTGCATCCTCCGTACGGGCGTCCGGACCTCCGCGGCGGGTGCCGACGGATCGGAGGTGACGGCGTGCCGCAGCGCCCGTTCGGCGAGGTCGCCGAGTGCGTCGGTGACGGCCTGGCTGCCGTCCAGCCAGCCGGCCTCGTACAGCTCGCCCTTGTCCCCCGGCGCGCTCCGCCCGATGGTCCCGGCCTCCTCGTGCGCGAGGGCCAGTGCGCCGGCCTCGACCAGGCCGATCAGTTCCTCCGCGTCGCCGGTGTAGACCCCGGCCCGGCCGAGGAGCTGGAGGAGCGTCTGCTTCGCGTTGAGCACGCTGATGGCGTCCAACTCATGCCGTCCTGCTTCGGCGGCGTTCACTGGGTCCTCCTCATCGCCTGGCCGTGTGGTGTGCGCGTACACGGAACGCTCCGGTGGAGGGTCCAACGTCCGGTGGGCGTGCGGAGATCCCGCCGGGGCCCGGACCTGCGTGCGCCCGCGCTCGTTCCGGGGCGGTGGGAGCCTCCTCGTCGCACCTCATCCCGTCTCGTTCGTGTCTCGCCGTCTCGCCGTGTTCGCCGTGCGGTGACCGCTTCCGCTCACCCCTCGATGGCCACACCCTCTCACGGCACGGACGTCCCGCCCGGAACCATCCGGGTGCCGGACTGTCATGTGCCGACACCGCCGCGCGCAGGCCTCCGCGAGCTGTGTGCCCTCCGGCGGGTGCGTCCATGCTCCCGTGGCGGCCGCCCGCCGTCCGGCTCTCCCCCCGGCGCAACGGAGCGGTACCCACCGCTGGTTGCGTGGCGCCTCGGTCGCCGGCGGTGACGGCCGCCCCCGGCATCCAGGCCGACGCGCGTGCGGGTGCGCGCCGCGCCTACGATGACCGGTCATGAGCATGAGCGAGGGCGGCAGACCACTGGTCGACGCACGGTTCGAACTGGTCTCCCGCCTGGGCAGCGGCGGCATGGGTACGGTCTGGCGGGCGCGCGACGTCGCGCTGGACCGGGAGGTCGCCCTCAAGGAGGTCCGCCCGCCCGACCCGGCCGTCGAGGAGGCCGACCCCGGCCTCGCCGCGCGGCTGCGGGAACGCGCGGTACGTGAGGCCAGGGCGCTGGCCCGGCTGTCGAACCCGCACGTCGTGACGATCCACCACATCGTCGAGCCCGCCGACGGGTCGCATCCCTGGATCGTCATGGAGCTCGTCGAGGGATGTTCCGTGTACGACCGGCTGGCGCGGGGCCCCATGCCCGTGTCCGAGGTGGCCAGACTCGGGCTGGAGGTCCTGTCCGCGCTGCGCGCCGCGCACGCGGCGGGGATCCACCACCGTGACGTCAAGCCCGCGAACGTACTCCTGCGCCCCGACGGCAGTGCCGTCCTGACCGACTTCGGCATCGCCACGCTGTCCGAGACCACGTCCCGGCTCACCTCGACCGGCGACCTCATCGGCTCCCCGGAGTTCATCGCTCCCGAGCGCGTGCGCGGCGAGGAGGGCAACCCGGCCTCCGACCTGTGGTCGCTCGGCATGCTGTTGTACGTGGCGGTCGAGGGCCACCACCCGTTCCGGCGGGCGACCAGCCTCGCGACCGTGGTCGCCGTGCTGGACGACCCGATCCCGCCGCCGGTCAGGTCAGGGGCGCTCGGCCCCGTACTGGACCGGCTGCTGGTCCGCGACCCCGCGCAGCGGCCCGACGGCGGGGAGCTGGAGCGCCTGCTGCGGCAGGCCGCCGCACGCGAGGCGGGCACGGCCCCCGCGGACGGTTCGCGGCCGGACTCCCGGCCGGGCGACCGGCCCCCCGCCACCACCGGACCCCGCGACGCCGTCCCGTTCGCTCCGCCCGGTCACGCCACCGCGCCCGGCCGCGCCGCCCTCGGCCGCGCCTCGGCCACGCCCGCCCACGGGCAGGCCGCGGCGCAGCACGGGCAGCACCCCGCGTACGCGGGACCGCGGGACCACCACGCCCCCTGGACCCCGCGGACCACCGGGCGAAGGGGGGCGTTCGGACCTCCCGTACCGCCCGGCCGCAGGTCGGCGGGCCGACGTGCCGTCACCGTCTCCCTCGCCGCGGCGGCGACCGCGCTCCTGGTCGTCGCCGCCCTGAACTGGCCGACCGGCGCGAACACGGGCGACGAGGGCAAGGGCAAGGACACGACGGCGTCGTCGAGTCCTGCCCCGCGCACCCCGGCGTCCGGCGGACCCGGCACCACGCCCGGCACCGGAACTGCCCCGTCCGCCGGCAGCGCCGGTGCCGCCACCCAGGGCACGCTGCTCACGACGGCGAACATCCGCACCGTCCTCGGGGCGTTCCGCGAGGCGAGCGGCAACCCGCAGGTCAAGGAGGTGACGTTCTACGAGGACTACGCGCTGGCCGACATCCCCACCGGGCCGGCGGCCAGGACGTACGACGAGTACCAGTACCGTGACGGGGTCGCGACGCGCACCGGGCCCGGCGGTGGAATCGACCCCGACGCCCCGGACGAGCAGCCGTTCGACGCCACCGCCGTGGCCTGGGACACCCTCCCCGCGCTCATGAAGCGCGGGGAGAGGGAACTCGCCGTGGACGACCCCACCACGCGGTACGTCGTCGTCGGTCGATGGACGTTCAACGCCGACCGGCCGACCGTGCGTTTCTACCTCTCCAACGCGTACACGCTGACCGGCTACCTCGCCGCCGACACCCGCGGCAAGGTGGTGTCCTCCCACCCGGCGTCCTGACGCCGGTCCGCTCGCCGTCCAGGTGGACCGAGGCGAAGCGGACGGGTCCCTCAGGCGCCGGGGCCCGTGGAGGGTTCCGCCGACCGGTTGATGGGCATGGTGACGCTCGGCCGGGGGCTGGGCGTCGCGCTCGGGGTGGGACCGGCAGCCGTGTCCGCCGGCGTGCCGGGCGTCGCCTCGGCCGCCGGGTCCGGCGTCGCGTCCGTCGGGCCGCCCGGAGTCGCCTGTGCCGTCGTGGGCGGGCTCGGGACCGGGTGCGGGGGTGGGCCCGGCGAGCCCGACGGGCTCGGGACCCGGCTCGGGGGTGGTGACGTGACGCCGGGCGGCGGCCCGGCCGGGGGCGCTGGGCGCGGGTCCGCCGGAGCGGAGGAGCCCAGGGTCAGATGGACGGTGCCGGCGACGACGACCGCGGCCACGAGGGCGGCCGGATACGCGAGGCGGCCCCGAAGGCCCGCCGCCCGCCACGGCCACGGCCACAGCCGCCCGCCGGCCCGCCGGGGCGGTGCGGCCGGGCGCAGGTCCCGTACGCCCACCGACTCGGCCCGGGCGCCGAGCGCCTGACGGAGCCGGCGCTCCACGAGACGTTCGCGTTCCCCGCCGGCGCTCATATCCGTCCCTCCAGAATCCGTTCCAGCGCGTCAAGGGCGCGGCTGGCGTTCGACTTGACGGCCCCCCGGCTGATCCCCAGGGTCCGGGCGATCTCCGCCTCGCTGAGGTCGGCCCAGTACCGCAGTACCAGCACCTGGCGGCGGCGCGGGGTGAGCCGGCCCAGGGCGGCCAGCACCTCGCGGTGCGCCTCGTCCATCACGACGTGCTCCTCGGCGGAGGGCACGTCGGCCGGGGCGGGCGGCGCCCAGGCGCGGGCGGTCCGCCGCCGCCTCAGCACCGAACGGGAGGTGTTGACGACCGCCGTGCGCAGGTAGCCCAGCGCGTTGTCGACCTCCGTGACGTGCTCGCCGTGCCGCCGGTAGAGGGCCGTGAAGGCGTCCTGGACGACGTCCTCGGCGGTGGCGAGGTCATCGACGAGGAGCACGGCCAGCCGCACCATGCCGAGACGGTGGGCGTGGTAGAGGTCGGTGACGGTGGGCGGCGGGGAAGCCGCGCCGCCGTACGGGCCCGTGACCGGCCGGAGGTCCGCACGCGGACGGTCGGCGGGCGGGGCCGGCTGCTCGCGGCGCGGCAGCAGTTCGCGGAGTGCCGCACGCACGCCCCACCCGCCGCCGGGCCGTACCCGTGGGAACACGGGCTGGGCCGGGCGGAACGGCAGGGCGTGGTGCGGCACGGGGGTCCTCGGGTCGAGCACGTCAGCGGGAAGCGCGCCGCCGAACGGCGAACAGGGTCCCGGCCCCGAGGGCGACGAGCCCCGCCGCGCCCGCGCCCATGGCGGTGTTGGTGGCGCCGGGGCCCCCAGTCTGCGCCAGCTCGGGCCCGGCGGAGGGCTCACCGGTCGCGGGCCGGCCGGTCGGGGGCTGTGCGGTACCGGGGGTGCCGCCCCCGTCCGGGGCGGGAGCGGCGGACGGGACGGCGCTCGGCGGGAGGCTGGTCGCCGGGGCCGGCGCCGGCGTCGCGAGCGGTACGGCACCGGGCGTGGCCGACGGCACGGCCCTCGGCGCGCTCGGCGGTACGGGACTCGGGGTGGCCGGCGGTATGGCGCTCGGCGCGCTGTCGGCGACCGGCGACGGCACGGGCGATGGCGTCGCGCTCGGTCCGGCCGCCGCCCAGGACGGCACGGCTGTCGCGGCCAGTGCGCCGGTGACGGCGGCGGTGACGACTGCGCGCTTCAGGTGGGACACGGTGGTTCTCCCGACTGGGTCCGGGGGCGCGGGTTCACGCCCTTCACCCCGCACGACGTGCGAGTGGCCGGGAGGTTGCCGCCCACCGCGGGAATCTTTTCGCCGGGGCCGGTCGAGGCGCGTGTCCGCGCCGGTGCTAGGAATGGGGCGGGGTCGCGGTACGCGGCCCGATCCGTTGCACACCGTGGGGGATTGCCGCGTGTACGTCGAGAAGCTGCCCTGGAAGTGGACCGCCTTCTGCGTCGCGGTCTACCTCGTCATGGTGGGCCGGCTCGGTGCGGACGCCCTGCCCGAGGACCTGGGTCTCTGGCTCGGGGTCTCGGCGGCGTTCCTGCTGGTGCTGGTCCCGTGCGTCGCCGTACCGCTGTCGAAGCGCGTCTACCACCGCATCCGCGTCGACCCGGCCGCGGGCGTCCTGCGGGTGGGCCGCGAGCGCATCGCCCTCGCCGACGTGGACCCCCGGTCGGTACGGGACGCCCGCGGGAGCGGCCGCCCCGACGCGCTCCCCCAGGGGAAGCCGCGCCTGGTGGGCGGCGGTTGGGCCGTACCGATGGGCATGGACAGCGTCACCATCACCACCCGGCGGGGGGAGGCCCTGACCATCGCCACCCACGACCGCGGCGCCCTCCTGGACGCCCTGCGGCGGGCGACGGCCTCCGGTACCTGAACCACGTCCCGGACCCCGCCCCGTTTCCGCCGCTGGGCGCCGTGCGGCGCGTGTACCGGCCGGGTGTCCCGGCTGCCGGGTGGACGCCGTCCGGGTGGACGCCGGGCGTGGTGCCGGTGGTCGGCCGTCGGATGCCGGCCGCTGCGGGGCCACCACCCGGGGGCGGCCCACCGGGCATGGCCGAACAGGCGCTGCTCCCGGTGGGCCGCCCCCGGCAGCGTCACGCGTCGTCCGCCAGGGCGCCCGCCAGGGCGGCGGCCGGGTCGGGGTCGGGCGGGCCCACGGGTGCCCAGCGGCCGGCCTCCTCGCGGTACGGCCACCATCGGCCGTTCCGGTCCAGGCGGAGCTGTACGTCCGCCCCCGCCACCGTCCAGCACCCCGGGCCGTCCGCCCGCAACGCCGGCCGCTCGTCGTCCTCCCAAGCGGCGGCGAGCACCGCCTCGGCCCGCGCCCGCTCCTCCGCGCCGGGCGTCAGGTCCCCGTCCAGCACGCCCAGCGCATCGGCGCCGCCCAGCCGCCACGCACGCGTGGCGACGTCCAGGCCGGCGCGCCCGCGCCCGGCCCCGGCGGCCAGCCGGTCCAGCGCGGCCGGCGTCCACGTCCCCGAGGCGGCCAGCCGTACCGCGTCCTGTTCCGCCGTCAGCGGTGCCTCCACCGGCCGGTCCTCATGGCCGGCCGTGAGCGCGTCCGCCAGCATCCGGTACGCCCGCGCGGCCGCGTCCGCCGCCAGCGTCTCCAGCGCCGCCGGGTCGACGCCCGGCGCGGGCCGGGTCTCGGTGTCCAGCGAAGGCGGCTTCCCGGGGGCCGCCGGCAGCGGAGGCGGCGCCGGCAGCGGCGGAAGGATGTCCCGCGCGGCGAACGCCTCGTCCGCCCGTACGCCCTCCGGCCCGTCCGCGTCGCCCGGCGCCGCATCCTCGTGGCGGCCGGCGCTCCCCGCCCGCGCGGTACTGCGCTCCTGCAACTCGTCGAGCAGCCACTGTTCCCCCCGGCCCCGCAGCAGGAAGAGCACGAACGGATCCTGGTCCAGCAGCCGTGCCACCTGGTAGCACAGGGCCGCCGTGTGCGGACAGTGGTCCCACGCGTCGCACGCGCACTCGGGCTCCAGGTCGCCGATGCCCGGAAGCAACTCGACGCCCGCCGCGGCGGCGTCCTCCACCAGGTGCGGCGGCACGTCCCGGTCCAGCAGGGCGGCGATGTGTCCCGCCCGGTCCACCGCCATGTCCAGGAAGCGGTCCCACTCCTCCTCGGTCAGCTCCCGCCACAGCACGTCGCTGCGCTGCGCGGTCCCGTCCCGGTCCCGCACGACCGCGGTGATCCGCCCGGGCCGCACCGACACCGCACCGACGGCCCCCTCCCGTGCCTGCTTGCGGCCCCTCTTCAACTGCCCGCCGTCGAGCGCGGTGTCCTCCAGGGCCTTCAGCCACGCCCGGCCCCACCACGTCTCGGCGAAGCCCCGGCCCTGCGCGGGAGGCAGCGCCGCGAACGTACGCTCCCCGCCCCCGTCACCACTCATCGCGTGCCCCTTCGCGTGTCCTGCGCGTTCCGTGCGTTCGGTGTGTCCCGCGCGTGCTCCGTCCCGCGGAGCCGCACGAGCTCCGCGAGCTCGTCGTCGGTCAGTTCGGTCAGCTCGGTGAGTGCCCCGTCCCCGCCGGAACCGAGCACGGCGTCGGCCAGCTCCTTCTTGCGCACCAGCATGTCCGCGATCCGGTCCTCGATCGTGCCCTCCGCGATCAGCCGGTGCACCTGGACGGGCCGGGTCTGGCCGATGCGGTACGCACGGTCCGTGGCCTGCGCCTCGACGGCAGGGTTCCACCAGCGGTCGTAGTGCACAACGTGTGCCGCGCTGGTCAGGTTGAGCCCGGTGCCCGCCGCCTTCAGCGACAACAGGAAGACGGGAACCTCGCCGGCCTGGAAACGCTCGACCATCGCCTCCCGCTCGGGCACCGGAGTCCCGCCGTGCAGGAACTGCGTGCGTACCCCCCGCGCCGCCAGGTGCCGCTCCAGCAGCCGGCCCATGCGCACGTACTGCGTGAACACCAGCACGCCGGCCTCCCCGGCCAGGATGGTGTCGAGCAGCTCGTCCAGCAGCTCCAGCTTGCCGGAGCGGCCGGCGATTCTCGGGTGCTCCTCCTTCAGGTACTGCGCCGGGTGGTTGCAGACCTGTTTGAGGGCCGTCAGCAGCTTGACGACGAGTCCTCGGCGCTCCATCCCGTCCGCCTCCGCGACGGCCGCCAGGGTCTCGCGGACGATCGCCTCGTACAGGCCCGCCTGTTCGGAGGTCAGCGACACGGAGAGGTCGGTCTCGGTCTTCGGTGGCAGCTCCGGGGCGACCCCGGGGTCGGACTTGCGGCGGCGCAGCAGGAAGGGCCGTACCAGAGCGGCCAGTCGCTGGGCGGCCGCGGGATCGGCGCCCTGCTCCACGGCGCGGGCGTACCGGCTGCGGAAGGTCCCCAGACGGCCCAGCAGCCCGGGGGTCGTCCAGTCGAGGACGGCCCAGAGTTCGGAGAGGTTGTTCTCCACCGGGGTCCCGGTCAGTGCCACCCGCGCCTTGGCGCCGATCGTGCGCAGTTGCCTGGCGGTCGCGGAGTACGGGTTCTTGACGTGCTGCGCCTCGTCGGCGACCACCATGCCCCAGGGCACGCGCGCGAGGAGGGCGGCGTCGAGCCGCATCGTGCCGTACGTGGTCAGGACGAACTCGCCGTCGCGGAGGTCCTCGAGGTCCCGCCCCGAGCCGTGGAAGCGGCGCACGGGCGTACCCGGAGCGAACCTCTCCACCTCCCGCTGCCAGTTGCCCATGAGGGACGTCGGACAGACGACCAGGGTGGGGCCGGCCGCGGACGCGTCGGTCTGCCGGTGCAGGTGGAGGGAGATGAGGGTGATCGTCTTGCCGAGGCCCATGTCGTCGGCGAGACAGGCGCCGAGACCGAGCGAGGTCATCCGGTGCAGCCAGTTGAACCCGCGCACCTGGTAGTCGCGCAGGGTCGCGGCCAGCGCCGCCGGCTGCCCGATCTCCTGGCCGCCCGCGTCCGGCCGCCCGCCCTCCGGGTCGGCGATCCGGTCGCGCAGCGTCTGGAGCCATCCGGACGGCTGCACGTCGACCTGGTGGCCGTCCACCTCGGTGGTGCCGGTCAGTACGGCGCCGAGCGCGTCGATCGGCGTGAGCTTGCGGTCCCGGCGGTCCCGCGCGCGCCGGGCGTCCTCCGGGTCGACCAGCACCCACTGGTCGCGCAGCCGCACCACGGGGCGGCCGGCCTCGGCGAGCCGGTCGAGCTCGGCCCGGGTCAGCTCCTGGTCGCCCACCGCGAAGCGCCAGTCGAAGGCGAGGAGCGCGTCGGCCGAGAGGAACGACGGCAGTCCCGGCCCGCCCCCACCGTCCTCGTCGTTCCGGTCGCTGCCACCTCCGACGCCCCTCCCGTCCCTGCCGCCCCGGCCGTTCTCGTCCGGTGGCCCGATGACGGCCCGCGCGGTCAGCGAACGCGCCAACTGCCTCGGCCAGTGCACCTGTACGCCGGTGGCGGCCAGCGTCCGTGCCGCCTCGCCCAGCAGCTCGGTGACCTCCTCGTCGGCGAGGTCCAGGGCGTCCGGTACCGAGGCGGACAGCAACGGCGCGAGCGGCGGCCAGGCGCGCGCGGCGCGACGCAGCGCGAGGAGCGCGTCCAGGCGGGCCCGCGGACCGAAACCGTCACCGGCCGAACCCGACCACACCTCGGCGGCGTCGGCCACCAGCGAGGGGTCCCTGACGCTGTGCATCTGGAGGACGGCGCGGAACGCCGGGCCCGCGGGCGTGTCCATCCCCGGCGCCTCGACGCGCAACGACAGCCGCACGCCCGCGTCATGACCCGCCGCGACGTCCGCCGCCCAGGTGCGCTGCTCCGGCACGTACTGCGGCTCGAACGCGGCGAACGCCGGCCCTCCCACCGCGAGCGGCGCCGCGGGCGTGCGGGGCAGCGCGTCGGCCACCGCGTCCAGGAAGGAGAGCAACAGCCGCTCAGGGGCGGCCAGGAGGACCGTCCCGTCCTCCGCGGTGCCGACGGGCACCGCGTGGGCGGTCGGTGGCATCGAAGCGGCGAGCGTACGCACCCGGTCCAGATCCCCGGCGGTGAGCGGGCCGGCCCGCCAGGCGTCGTGGCCGCTGCCGTCGAGGCCGGGCAACATCAGTCCCCTGGCCGCCAGTTGTAAGGCGAGGAGGGCCGCGGACCCCCAGAACGCGGTGGCGGAGGAGGCCTCGGGAGAGCGTCCTGCCCGGGTGAGCAGCGGCAGCGCCTCACGGACCGGCATCAGCAGCGCGCGCACGGCGGCCGGACGTGCGTCGGCGGTGACCACGGGCAACTCCTCGACCGGTCCGCTCCCGAGACCTTCGGGCACGCCGAAGACGCCGGAGCCCGTCTCGCCGCCCGGCCGGGGCGAATGGTGACCCGGGCCGTCGGCCGGGGGCGGTTCGGCACCGCCGGGCAGTTGGAACGCGAAGCGCCCGGCACGGGGCGGGTCGGCGGGCAGGAAGAGCGGTGAGCAGCGGGCGAGCAGGGGCACGTCGGGAGCCGGGTGGGGCGTTGCTTCGGGAAGCTGGTGCACAGCGCTGACGCATTCCTCAAATTTGACTAGCGGGAGTCGAAGCGCCGAGGGTACTCGATGGTCCCTGCTCGGCGAGGGTGGATTTCCCGTGACATAGGCCACTTCGCGTCCAGGCTGTGGGTAGCGCCACCCCAGTACCCTGGGAAGCCCCACCCCACGTCCGGGTGGTGGTGCCATGGCTCTGGGCCCCTGCTCATCCGTAGGTTCATCAGGTCGGCGCGTGTCCGCGTACGAGACCACATCAGACCGGAGCACCCATGCCACAGGCCACATCTGCCCTCACGATCCCTCGCCCGGCGGTCACGGACACCGCCGCCGCGGTCGCCGGCGCCGTCCCGGTCGGCGGGCGCGGCTCCCGCAGTGAATTCGCGCCCCTTCTCCGTACGATCAAGGAGCAGGGCCTGCTGGAACGGCGCACCGGCTGGTACGCGACCGGCATCGTCGTGAACCTGCTCGCCCTTTCGGCGGTCGCCGCCGGCCTGGTGCTGTTCGGGCACTCGTGGTGGTCGCTGCTGCTCGCGCTGCCCCTGGCGGTGCTCTCCGCCAGGGCGGCCTTCTTCGGTCATGACGCCGGGCACTCGCAGATAAGCGCGGACAGGGGCAGGAACCGCCTCATCCAGTTGCTGCACGCCAATCTGCTGCTCGGCATGAGCCAGCAGTGGTGGAACGACAAGCACAACCGGCACCACGCCAACCCGAACCACGAGGACAAGGACCCGGACGTCGCTCCGGACGTCCTCGTCTTCAACCGGCACCAGGCGGTGGGACGCACCGGTCTGCGCGGCTGGGTGGCCCGTCACCAGGCGTGGTTGTTCTTCCCGCTGACCACGCTCGAAGGACTCGCCCTGAAGGTGTACGGCTTCCAGGCGCTGTTCTCCAAGGACGGACCGCGTCAGGCATCGCGCGAGCGCCTGATCGAGGGCGGTCTGCTGTTCGCCCACGTGGCCGGATACGCCGCCCTTCTGCTGAGCACCATGCCGGTGGGTCAGGCCGTCATCTTCGCGCTCGTGCACCAGATGCTTCTGGGCCTCCACCTGGGCATGGCCTTCGCGCCCAACCACAAGGGCATGGAGGTGCCCGACCCGGACGGCGAGCCCTGGGGCCACCTGCGCCGGCAGGTGCTCACGTCCCGCAACATCCGGGGTGCCGCACTCACCGACTGGCTCCTGGGCGGCCTGAACTACCAGGTCGAACACCACCTCTTCCCCAGCATGCCCCGCCCCCACCTGCGGCTGGCGCAGCCCGCCGTGCGCGCCCACTGCCGCTCGCTGGGCATCCCCTACACGGAGACCGGCTTCGTCGACTCGTACCGCCAGGCGCTGGGGCACCTGCACGACGTCGGCCGACCGCTCCGCACGGCCTGAGCGGCGGGGCGCGGAACCGGCAGGCCCCGTCACGCGTTCACCCACCAGGAAGCGGCCGTCGCCGGCCGTCAAGGAGGCATCGACATGTCGACAAGAACGAAGATCGTCATCGGGGGAGTGGCCGTGGGCCTTCTCCTGTGGCCCCTCATCGGGTTCTGGATGTCCCTGCTGGTGCTGATCGGCGTTCCCGCCATCGCCTACCTGACCCTGGATCCGGGACAGCGCCGGCGCCTGCGCCGCGTCAGCCGCAAGGAACTCGGCCGCTGACCGTCGGCCCGAGGTGCGGACCGCCGACGAGGCACTGACGGGCGGCGGCAGGAAACCCGCTGCTCGGCCGCCCGGCCGGTCCATAACAAGTGATCATGGTGATGGTACGCGATACCGGCGCGACGGAGGGGGCTCGGATGCGCGGAACGGTCACAGCGGTCAGCAGCAACGGCGAGTACACGTTCACCAAGCCGAACCGGCCGGAAATCACCCTGCTGGCCGGGCTCGGAGTGGAGGGGGACGTGCACGCGGGCGTCACCGTCAAGCACCGCTCCCGCATGGCCCAGGACCCGACGCGGCCCAACCTCCGGCAGGTGCACCTCATCCATGAGGAGCTGTTCGAGGAAGTGGCCGGGAAGGGCTTCACCGTCCGGCCGGGCGACCTCGGCGAGAACATCACCACGCGGGGCCTCGACCTGCTCGGCCTGCCCGTCGGCACGCTGCTCCGCATAGGCCCCGAAGCGGTCGTCGAAGTCACCGGACTCCGCAACCCGTGCCTCCAGGTAGACGCTTTCCAGGAGGGCCTGCTCAAGCAGGTCGTCGGGCGCGACGAGACGGGCTCCGTCGTCCGCAAGGCCGGGATCATGGCCGTCGTGACGACCGGGGGACCCGTCCGGCCGGGCGACGCGGTCACCGTCGAACTCCCGAACGGCCCGCACCGTCCCCTCAAAAGGGTCTGAGCGGCGCGTCCCGGGGTACCCGCCCGGCCGGAACGCCGGAGGGAGACACCATGGACGATGACAAGCGGCTCGAAAGCGCGGGCGAGGACGGACCCGGAGTCCCGAGGGACCTGCCCGACGAACAGGCGGGCGGCGCCGACGATCACTGGGACCCGGACATGTCCCGTGCGACGGACGGCGAGGACGGGGATACCCCCGCCGAGGACACACTCGCGGACGGCGAACCCGAGGAACCCACCGGCTGAACTGCCCCCGGACCCGCCGACCCGCCGGCCGCCCGTCAGGCGGGACGTACCGCCATCGCGTCGAGAGCGGCCAGCAAGGACGGCAGGTTCGGCCCGCGGCCGACCGGCAGCACCTCGCGGGGCAGCTCGTCCAGCAGGACGAAGGCGATGTCGTCCGTCCGGGCGACGACCGACCAGCCCGGCCCGTCCGCCCGCAGCGTGCGCGCCCCGCCGGGCGCGAAACCCGACCTGACCCGGCCCGGCGGTGGCGGCTCTTCCAGGTAGCGGTGCAGCGCGGCCAGAACACGACGCAACGGGTCGTGCGAGTGGTCCGCGGGCTCGGCCGCCCCGGGCCGCTGCTCGTCGGGCGCCTCCGGCGACCCGGACGGAGCGTCGCCGGCGTCCGTCGGCACGAAGGCGTCCTCGCCGAGCTGCTCACGCCAGAAGGCCCACTGGAGGGCGACCTCGTCGGCGCCCATCCGGCGCTGCGCCGGACCCCACTGGCCAGGATCCGGAGGCGTCAGCGGCCGGGACTCGCCGGGCTCCGTCTCCGGGTCGTGCGGTGCGGGCACGTGCGGCGCGGCGACCGCCAGGGCGAGGGGCCAGCCCGGCAGGGCGGCGACGACACTGCGCTCGTCGGGCGACAGGTCGTACTCCATGCCGCAGTCCCACGAGGCGATCGCCACGGCGACCAGCGACACGTCGTCGACGACGACCGTCCACCGGGCCCCCTCGCCGTCCTGGCCGAACACCAGCCCGTACCCCTCGGCGTACGGCTCCAGCCCCAGGGCCGCACACGCCTCGGGGTAGTCGTCACCGAGCAGGCTCGGGAACTGCGCGGGCGTCAGCAGCACGGCGGTGAGCACATACAGCGCGTCGTCGTCCACCACACCCGCGTCCACGGGTTCCGTCCCGGTCATGGCCGCCTCCCTCCCACGTTCGTCGGCGCACCTTAACCAGCGAGTAACCCACACGTCGAGGGTCCGGCCGCCCGGACCGGGACGACGCCGGCAGGCGTCAGCACCCACCAGCACGCGGACCAGCACACAACGGCACGACACAGGACCGACGCCGTCAGGGCACCGGCGGGCCCGGCTCAGGCGGCAGGCAGGCCCATCAAGCTGCGGGCCACGGTCTGCGGGGACTCGTCGCGCTCGCGGGCGAGCGCGATCACCGCCCGGCACGCCAGTTCGCTCACCCCGAAGGACAGCGCCTCCGGCGACACCCAGCCCGCCGCCTCGTCGACCCCCTCCTGGTCGTCGTCCGCGCACGCGGCCACGTAGACCGCGGCGGCCTCGAATATGTTGTGCTGACGGGCGCCGCCGGACCGCCCCGGACGTCCCCCGTCCCCCTCTTCCGAGCCCGAGGCCGGACCGGGGCCGAACGATCTGAACGACGACCTGCAGAAGCTGAAGAACGTGCGGAGTCCGTTGAACACCGGGCCCACCTTCCCGCTGCGCGGCGGCACTCGCCACCGGTCTTCCGACGCTGGACCTCCAACGTAAGGTCCGGCCCGCGCCCGCAGAAGAGGACGGCGAAGGGACGCCCTCCCCGTCCCGCCCCCTGCTGTCCCGCTCCGCCCCCTGCGTCCGCCCCTTGCGCCGGTGACGGCGCGATGCGGTCCGTCAACCTTGGCGTTCGGCGACGGCGAGGAAACGGTCGTCCTCGTCCACGTACGAGATCATGTGCCACCCCGCCGCGGCCAGCAGCGGCCGCAGATTGGGCTCGGCCCGCAGGTCGTCGGGGGCGAGCCGCCGCCCGTGGCGGGCGGCCAGCGCCGCCCGGCCGACCGCGTGGAACAGCACCAACCGGCCGCCCGCCCGTACGACCCGCGCCAGCTCCCGCAGATCCTCGACCGGCCGGGCCAGGTGCGAGACGAGCCCCGCGCCGAAGACGGCGTCCAGCACCCCGTCGCGGAGCGGCAACCGCCCCACGTCACCCAGCAGCAGCGCCCCGCTGTCCGCCCGCCCGGCCCGTACCGCGGCGGCCAGCATGGCCGGCGTCAGGTCCAGCCCGACGACCGTGCCCCCGGCGCCCACGGCCGCACGCAGGTGCGGCAGCGCACGGCCCGTACCGCATCCCGCGTCGAGCACGGCGTCACCGGGCCGCAGTCCCGCGTCGGCGACGGCAGTGGCGAACCTCGGTCCGTCGTCCGGGAACCGCGAGTCCCAGTCCGCCGCGCGGGCGGCGAAGAACTCCTGGACGTGCGTGTGGTCGTCGGCCATGGGGACATGATCCCCCACACCCTCACGGACGGTGCGGGCACGCGTGCGAGCGTGCCCGATCGTTCACGCCGGTCAGGCCGTGACCGAACAAGCCACCGGAGCCGTACGCGTCCTCCTCGGCATCGTCCTCGAAGCCGGACACGTACGGGTCAGCCGCGCGGCCCAGGGCTCCCCTTCCCGGACTCCGTCCCCATCCGCAGGAACCAGTCGCGTGCGGCGTCCGCGGCCTCTTCCAGCGTTCCGGGCTCCTCGAAGAGGTGGGTGGCCCCCGGGACCACACGGATCGTGCACGGAGCGGTCAGCCGCCGCGCCGCCTCCTGATTCAGCCGCAGCACCTCGTGGTCATGACCGCCCACCACCAGCAGGACCGGTGCGCGTACGCCGGCGAGCGCGGCGCCCGCGAGATCAGGGCGACCGCCACGCGACACCACGGCACGCACCGACTCCGTCCTCTCGGCCGCCGCCACCAGCGCCGCCGCCGCCCCCGTACTGGCGCCGAACAGCCCCACCGGGAGAACGCCGGTGCCGGGCCGGCCGTGCAGCCAGTCCACCGCCGCCGTCATTCGCCGCCCGAGCAGGGGTATGTCGAACCGCAGCTCGGCGGTCACCATGTCCGCGCGCTCCTCCTCGGCGGTGAGGAGGTCCAGGAGCAGGGTGCCCAGGCCCGCCTCACGCAGGACACCGGCCACCGCCCGGTTGCGGGGGCTGTGCCGCGAACTGCCGCTGCCGTGCGCGAAGGCCACCACCCCCCGGGCCTCCCGGGGCAGGGCGAGATCCCCGGCCAGTGTGACCCCACCTGCGGGCAGGGAGACCGCCTGTGACGCCATCGCCATGGATCCCACCTCCCGTGCCGGTCCCACGCCACGAGGTCGAACGCCCACGAGCATCGCGGACCGGCCATCGAGTACCCCTCCGCCCGGACCGGATAACCGCCACCGCACGACACTGCGACGCGGGCCGCCCCCGTGACACGTCACCCGCAGGCTGGATCGCGCCCGCCGGTGGGACTCCCGTGCGACGAGAACAGCCACACTCAAGAAACGATCGCGTCCCCCGGACCGGGTGCCCCGCTCAAGCCCCACCGGTGCGCAGGACGTGTCGCCCGCACTCGACCTCGACCGCGGCCCGCCGGCCGCCCTCGGCGAGGCACGCGACCGCGGCTCGGGCAAGGAAGTGCCGGTACGGTTCGTCAGGCACCCGGGGACGCGCGCACCCAGCCCGGACGCTCGATCCGGGTCCCGAGGCACCGGCCCCACGCCGTGACAGGCCCGTCCCGCCGCCGCACGACCAGCAGGAGTGCTTGCCCTGCCCACGTCCGTGCGCAAGGCTTACGTGACAGCGGGGAACGTGCCAAACGGGGAGGACCGGACATGGCTCTGGACAAAGGACTCGACTGGCTCCTGGACGACCTGACGAAACGGGTCGAGCACATAAGTCACGCACTGGTGCTGTCCAACGACGGCCTGGTGACCGGCGCGAGCACCGGACTCGCCCGCGAGGACGCGGAGCACCTCGCCGCTGTCTCCTCCGGGCTGCACAGCCTCGCACGAGGATCCGGCCGGCACTTCGGGGTGGGCCGCGCACGCCAGACGATGGTGGAGTTCGACGAGGCGATGCTCTTCGTCACCGCGGCGGGCGAAGGCAGTTGCCTGTGCGTCCTCAGCGCGGCCGAGGCCGATGTCGGCCTGGTCGCCTACGAGATGACGCTCCTCGTCAACCGGGTCGGCGAGCACCTCGCCGTGGCCGCCCGGCAGCCCGGCGAAGCGGCCCTCACCGACCGCTGACCAGCGCCGACCTGCAACGACTCGCGTCCGGCCCAAGGTTTTCCACAGGCCGGACGCGAGCCGCCCCCAACGCGCTACCTTCGTGACACAGCGTGATCGAGTCTCACGGGGGAGCCGCCATGTCGGTCAAGGAAGCAGTCACCGCGCACACCGTCGCCTACGGGCGCGCCGCGCACCAACTGGAGCTGCGGAAGAACGAGTTCGACCTCGCCGTCCAGCTGGGCCACGTACGGACCGTGCCCGGCGCCGACGGCGGGAGGCCCCGGGTGGCCGCGGACGAGATCGAGCGGCTGCGCGCCGCGCCGGACTTCCCGGCCGGTCTGCGCGACCGCGTCCGCACGGTCGGCACGAAGGGGGCCGCCGAGCTCGCCTCGATCACCGCCGACCGCTTCACCAGACTGGCCAGGACCGGGCACCTCGGTCCCGTCGCGTTCTACCTCAACCGCTACCGGGCCGTCGTGTGGCTCTACCTCGCGGGCGAGGTGCGGGAGTTCGCCGAACGACACCCGGAGCTGCTCACCGGCAGGCTCCCCGCCCCGCTACGCGCCAGGCTCGACGGGGGCGAGGACGTCCGGGCGCGCAACTGGCGGGCACGACGACTCGGGCTCCTGCTCCGCCGCGCCGACGACCCCTGGGCGGCCGCGGCGGCCATCGCGTCCCTCCTGCCGCCCGACCAGGTCGCCGAGGTGGCCGGCGATCCGTACGAGCGGGCACACCTCGACCTGCTCCGCCCCGTCCTGGTCAACGCACGGCCCGAGTCCCTGGCCGCCCGGGACATCATCGACCGTATCCAGCTGGCCGACGACCCGGACGAAGTCCTCTGGCACCGGATGAGTCTCGCGCTGGCGCTGGAGGAGGCCCGGGCACTCCGGCCCGCCCCCTGTCCGGAAGCCGTTGGTCACCGGCCGCCGCGTGCCCCACGCCGGCCCGGCCGCACCGGGCTGCTGAACCGCCTGCGACCGGGCAGGCGCAGGGTGCCGCGAACCGTCGCGGTCCGGTTGTGACCGACGCAGGGGCGCGCCGGGCGTCAGCCGCGTGGCAGGACCGTCGAGAGCACGCCCGGCAGCGGATACCAGTCGGCCGACACGATGCTGGCGTGCCGACCGGCGAGCAGCGCGACGCGCTCCCGGGCCTGCGTCTCGGTCGGGTTGGTGCCGTCGATGGCGGGCGCCACGTCGTGGGCGTCCGTCATCACCACCAGGTAGTGGCGGCTGTCATACCAGGCGGTGTCGATGGAGCCACCCGCATAGGCGGCGGCATCACCGTCGAAGACGACGAACCAGGGCCGTATGGAGGCGTCCGCGTAGCGGGTGCGGGGATCGCCCGCCGCCGCATGGTGCACCGCGGGAAACGCGGCGGCCTCCCGCAGCCGCCCGCCGACGGCCAGGTTCCGCAGATGTGTGGCGTACTCACGATCGGTCCACAGGGTGTCGAGCGGGTTGTCCTCCTCGACGGTGCCAGGGATGAGTTCCACCACGAACTTCCCCGCCATCGCCGAACGGGCGGGCCAGCCGCCGGCCCGTGCGGCGGTGTCGAGATCCGGGTGGCCGCCGGCCAGATCCGCCGGCCGGAAGAGCGCGTCGCCCAGCCGGGCGGTCAGCAGCGCGTCCAGCGCCGCCGGGCCCCGGCCGCTGTTGGCCTGGAAGCCGTCCTTCAGCTCGAGTTTCAGCAGGACGGGCCGGTGTCCCGGATGGGCGTCATGCCACGCCCGGATGTCCGCGAGGCATCCACCGAGGTCCTGGTTCCTCGGCTTGCCGCGCAACTCACCGGCGTGTGTGGCGTTCACGCAGTTGTTGTCGTTGCCGAGGGGGTTGCTGTGGGAGACACGCCACGATCTGCCGAACGCGTTCGTCCACACGTCGATCTCCAGCATGCCCGCTCCGGAGTCCAAAGCGTCGGCCAAGTATGGGTATTTGACCTTCTCATACGCGTTGTGGACGCCCACCCCGGTGGAGTCCGCATAGGGCAGTCGCTCCGGATCGGCGGACGCGGAGGCGGTGGAGTGGCCCAGGCCCGGCGCGGCTCCGAGCGAGAGAGAACCGGCCAATACGGCGGACGCGGCTGTCAGCGCGGTACGCGACACCTTCATCATGAGCCCCCTGCTCCGGGTCGGCGTCCATCAAGTCGACCGCAGCGTAGGGCAGTTGTCTGAACGAGGGGAGACCTCGCGGCTGCGGTCGTGCGAACGGGACCACCCGGCACCGACATTCGAGAAGCACACCGGTGTGCGGTCGCCGCGGCCGTGGCGCGGGCACCGACCGCCGTTCCAACGAGCGGCGTCCGGAGTGGTCGTCCGGGCCTCCGTCGGTGGACCGGGGCCAGGGGCAGGCCCACAACCAAGGGGGCGGGGGGAGGGGGAGGGGGTGGGGGGAGGCCCCCCAGCGCCTCCCGCATGGGACACCCACTCACCCCCCACCCACCCCCCGGGCCGGACGGCCGGCGAACGTCCGGAGCGCCGGCCACCGCCGGCGAAGAACGTGCCGTTCCTGGTGTTCGGGTGGTCCGCCCGCGTGCGCCGGAGGCCCGGGGCGTGCACCATGGCCGCATGCTGCTGGCCCGACTCGCGGAGGTCTCCCACCAGGTCGCCGCCACCTCCGCGCGCTCCGCCAAGATCGCCGCACTGGCCGATCTGTTCTCCGCGACCACGCCCGATGAGGCCCCGCTGGTCATCGCCTATCTCGCGGGACGGCTTCCTCAGGGGCGGATCGGCATCGGCTGGAGCACCCTCAAGGTGCCCGTTCCGCCCGCCGCCGGCCCCACGCTCACGGTCGCCGACACCGACGCGGCCCTGACCGCGCTCGCCGGGGTCGCCGGTGCCGGGGCACAGGCGGAGCGGCAGCGGCTGGTGCGGGAGCTGATGGGCGCCGCCACCGAGGCGGAGCAGCAGTTCCTGCTGCGGCTCCTGACGGGCGAGGTCAGACAGGGGGCGCTGGACGCGATCGCTCTCGAAGGTGTGGCCAGGGCGGCGGCGGCGCCCGCCGCCGACGTACGGCGGGCCGTCATGCTCGAAGGGTCCCTGCCCCGCGTCGCCCAGGCGCTGCTCGCCGAGGGACCTGTTGTGCTGGAGCGGTTCCAGCTGCGGGTGGGCAGCCCCGTCCATCCGATGCTGGCCCACACGGCCAAGAGCGTGACCGAGGCCATCGCCGCGCTCGGACGCTGCGTCGTCGAGGAGAAGCTCGACGGGATCCGCGTCCAGGTGCACCGCTCGGGCGACGACGTGCGCCTCTACACCCGGTCGCTCGACGACATCACCGACCGGCTCCCGGAGGTCACGGCCGCCGCCCGTGAGCTGCCGGGGGACCGGTTCGTCCTGGACGGCGAGGTGATCGCGCTGGACGCCGCCGGCCGGCCCCTGCCGTTCCAGGACATCGCGTCCCGCGTCGGCTCCCGCGTCGACGTGGCGACCGCGGCTGCCGCGCTGCCCGTGTCACCGGTCTTCTTCGACGTCCTGGCCGCCGACGGGGCCGTTCTCGTCGACCTGCCCGGCCACGAGCGGCACGAGGCGCTGGCCAGGCTCGTGCCGGCCCCGATGCGGGTACGGCGCACCGTCGTCGAGGATCCCGGGGATCCGGAGCAGTCGGCCGCGGCCGAGGTGTTCTTCGCCGAGACGCTCCGGCGTGGCCACGAGGGCGTGATGGTGAAGGCGATCGACGCGCCGTACAGCGCGGGTCGCCGCGGCCGCTCGTGGCTGAAGGTCAAGCCTGTGCACACCCTCGACCTGGTCGTCCTGGCCGCCGAGTGGGGCCATGGCCGCCGCACCGGGCTGCTCTCCAACCTTCACCTGGGCGCCCGGGCCGCGGACGGCACGTTCGTGATGCTCGGCAAGACGTTCAAGGGCCTGACGGACGTGATGCTCCGGTGGCAGACGGAGCGGCTGCGGGAGCTGGGGGTCGAGGACGACGGCTTCACCGTCCGCGTCCGGCCCGAGCTCGTCGTCGAGATCGCCTACGACGGTCTGCAGCGCTCACCGCGCTATCCGGCCGGGGTGGCGCTCCGGTTCGCCCGGGTGCTTCGCCACCGCCCCGACAAGCCGGCGGCGGAGGCCGACACGATCGACGACGTCCTGTCGCGCGGCGGCCCTCCGCCGCCCGGAGCGGTCTGACCGCGGCGGGCACGGCCGGCCGGCGGGCGCGTCGGCCAGTGAGGTCGC
This sequence comes from Streptomyces sp. NPDC045701, assembly GCF_056432045.1. Lineage (NCBI taxonomy): Bacteria > Bacillati > Actinomycetota > Actinomycetes > Kitasatosporales > Streptomycetaceae > Streptomyces > Streptomyces sp. NPDC045701. Next base: position 165,083 of record NZ_JBWKJV010000004.1, read on the forward strand.
CCCCCATCGCCGGGTACGCCCGCCGTACGACGTGTCCGGCGACGGATGTTCAGTCGTCCAGGGTGGTGTACCGGTAGCGGGCCCACAGCGGCAGGACGAACCAGCACACCACGTACCAGCTCACCACCCCCGTGACCAGCCAGGGGACGAACCCGTCGTGCGTCGCGACCCGCAGTACCAGGAACAGCGCCGATATCAGCGTCGCCAGCAGCAGCACCAGCCCGGTGAATGTCAGCCGCGACGCCCACACCACGGCCTGCGGCTTGATCCGCCGCCCCGACACGATGCGGTGGAACGCGACCGGCCCTATCAGCGCCCCGGTCGCGGAGGCGCCCAGCGCCACCGTCGCGATGTAGATGGTCTTGTCGGTGCTGGACAGTTCGGCGAACTTCGGTGTGAACACCACCGTGAGCAGGAAACCGAAGAGGATCTGCACGCCCGTCTGGGCGACGCGGATCTCCTGGATCAGCTCGGCCCAGCGCCGGTCCGCGCGTTCGTCCGGCGTCTCGTCGCGCCCCCGCTGGCCCGCCCCCGCCGTCCCGCCGCCGTTCCCGGACGTACCCCGCTCGTCTTGCTCTGGCATGTTGTCCTCCCGGTCCGCCCCTCAGTGTTCTTCTCCTAACCCGGGACGACCGGATCAAGCGCCGGGCCCGCTTCCGTACGGCACCCGAAGGAACTCGGCGGGTGTCGGGCCCCCGGAACGCGACGGACCCGCGCGCGGCGCTCATGCTCGTACGACACCTGAGGGAGTGACTGGACTTGAGGGAGAGACCGGGGCGTCCCGCGCGCCGGTGAAGGCGAAAGCGGAGTGGCGGTCCTCGCGGTCCTTCCGTGTCGGCGCGGATCACCGGAGCGAGGCCGGTGGGTGCTCCGCACTCGTCACCGGAATCGAAGGTTAAACCTCAAGTCCAGGGTGAGACTTGTGACGGACGAGCACGGAGAGATCTGAACGGAGAGGTCATGACACGAGCGGCGGTCTTCGACGTCGACGGCACACTTGTGGACACCAACCACCTGCATGTGACCGCGTGGTGGGAGGCGTTCCGGCAGGCCGGGCACGACGTCCCCATGCATGCCGTCCACCGAGCGGTGGGCCTGGGGTCGCACGACCTGATCGCACGTCTGCTGGGCGAGGACCGGGACAAGGAGCAGGACGACGCGATCAGCGCCGCCCACAAGACCCTCTACGGAACGTACTTCGACCGGCTGCCCGCCTTCCGGGACACCGGCCGCCTGCTGAAGACCCTCGCGGGCGACGGCTGGACGGTCGTCCTGGCCACGTCCGCCGGCGGGGGAGAGCTGTCCGCGCTGCTCCGGGCCATCGACGCGGACGACGCCATCACGGCAACCGCGAGCGCGGACGACGTCGAGGAGGGCAAGCCCGCACCGGAACCGGTGCTCCACGCGCTGGAGCTGGCGGGAGCGCCGGCCGGGGGTTCCGTCTTCGTGGGCGACACGGTCTGGGACATGAAGGCCGGCACCCGCGCGGGCGTCACCTGTGTGGGTCTGCTGTGCGGAGGCATTCCGGCCGCGGACCTGACGGAGGCGGGGGCCGCCGTGCTCTACGACGACCCCGCCGACCTGCTGGCGCACCTGGACCGCGGCCCGCTGGGCGGGGCCGCCGCCGGGGGCTGAAGGCGCGCCGGACGCGTCACTTACCGAGCTCGCGCTGGAGCTCCGACTTGTTCATGGAGGACCGGCCCTGAACACCCTTGCGCTTGGCCTCTTCGTAGAGCTGGTCGTACGTCGGGCCCTTGGGGCCGCTGCTGCCGGACCGCTGGCCGCCCCGCTTGGAGGAGGACATGTCCTGCTTGGACGTCTTGCTCGCGGTCTTGGACTCCCCGGAGCGGGCCCGCTCCTTGTTCACCGTACGGGCCGCGATCTCCTCGGCCCGCTTCTCGCTCGCGCCACGCTTTTTGGAGCTGTCCTTGATGTGCTCGTACTGCCGTTCACGCTTCGGGCTGGATCCTGCCGGCATGCGTTCCTCCTGACGGTTCCTCTTGCGGACCCCCCTGCTGCTCCTCACCCTCGTACCAGGCACCCCCCTCCGCAAACGCGCCGCGGAAGATCCTGATTGGCGGGCCCGCAGCGAGGTATTCGTGCCAGTACCGGTAGTCGACCGGACCCGAGGAGTGGAGCGACGTGGGAAGCAACGGAACAACGAAGAACCATCCGGTGGACTGCGACGTCACCGTGCAGCTCAGTGACTGCGGCCGCGAGGACGCGAGGGCCGTCTTCGAGGCGCTCGACCGCGTCTTCACGGGCTGCGACATGCCCTCGCCGGGCCCCGAACAGGCTCATGACCACGAGCCCACCGTGTGGATGGCCACGTTCGACAGTTCGGCCCGTCGGGATGAGCAGCCCGGCCCGCCGCCTCTCGGCGCGCTGGTCACCGCCGTGCTGACGGGTGACCACCAGGCGGTGGGGGAGGTGGAGAAGGCGATCGGTGGGCTGTTCGAGGTGCGGTCCGCCACGTCGGTGTCGGGCGAGCACGAGAGGGAAGCGCGTATGCTGCTCGCGTCCCGCCGGGTCACCGGCTGACCGCGACCGCCGGTCAGGTCACGCCGCCAGGCGCCACGAGGAGCACGAGCTTCCTGAGCCACGGCGGTGCCGTCGACCACGACGGTACGAAAGGCGGCACGAGGCCGCGGCCCGCACATCGCGGGCCGCGGCCTCGTCACGCTCGCCTCGTCACGCTCGCCTCGTCACGCTCGCCTCGTCACGCTCGCCTCGTCACGCTCGCCTCGTCACGCTCGCCGTCACGTCCGCGCCCCTGTGAGGGAGGCGAAGTCGATCTCCTTCGCCTCCACCGTCCGGGCGCTCATGTTGCGCCGCATCATCTCCAGAGCGGCGTCCGCCAGCGACTCGTGGATGTGCGCCACCGCGTCCGTGGGCACTGTCACCTCGATGTGCCGGATGTGCGCGTCGAGCGCCGAGTACAGGACGCACTGCTCGGTCACCTGGCCGCACAGGACCAGGTGGTCGACGCCGAGCTGCGCCAGCAGATACGCCAGCGGCGTCTCGTAGAAGATCGAGTGCCGCGCCTTCACCACGAACAGGGAGGAGTCGTCCGGCTGGACGGGTTCCACCAGTTCGGCGTGGGGGCCCTCCAGCGCGGTGCGCAGAATTTCGCCGTGGTGCGAGCGCCACTCGCCGAAGTTGTCGTTGACGTAGATCACGGGGACGCCGTGCTCCCTGGCCTTCGTGAGCAGGTCCACCACGACGGGCAGGGCCTCGCGCACCGAGGGCAGGAGCAGCTCGGCGTCCTGGTGCTCATAGGTGTTGATCATGTCGATGACGACGAGCGCGGTGCTGCCCGCAGCGTCCTGTGCTCGCCCCGGCGCACCGGTCTTTGACGTACCCATGCCGCCCGCCTCAGCCGAACGCGTCGCGCAGCGCGGGGAGCAGCTTCTTGGCCGACCAGTCCAGGAAGGCCGGCTGCGAGTCGCCGCCGATCTGGACGAGCGCGATCTCGGTGAAGCCCGCGTCGGCGTACGGCTTCACGGCGGCCACGAAGTCGTCCGGGTCGTCTCCGCAGGCAATGGCGTCGGCGACGTCCTCGGGCTTGACGAACCGCGTCGCCGCGTCGAACGAGTCCGGATGCGGGAGCTCGGAGTTGACCTTCCAGCCGCTGCCGAACCACCGGAACTGGTCGTGCGCACGGCGTACGGCGGCCTCCTTGTCCGGGTCGTAGCAGACCGGCAGCTGGCCCACCCGGGCCTTGCCCTCGCCGCCGTACCGGTCGAAGGCCTCGAGCAGGTCGCCCTTGGGTTCCGTCGCGATGACGAGGTCGGCGAGACGCCCGGCCAGCTCGCAGGACCGCCGGCCGGAGACGGCGAGACCGATGGGTGGCGGCTCGTCGGGCAGGTCCCACAGCTTGGCCGATTCCACGTCGAAGTGGGCGCCGTGGTGGGTGACGTGGCCCCCCTCGAACAGGGCCCGGATGATGTCGATGGCCTCTTCGAGCATCTCGTGCCGTACGTCGACGGAGGGCCAGCCGCCGCCCACGACGTGCTCGTTCAGGTTCTCGCCGGAACCAAGTCCGAGCCGGAACCGCCCCTCGGACAACAGCTGGAGCGTCGCGGCCTTCTGGGCGACGACGGCCGGGTGGTAGCGGAAGGTCGGACACGTCACGTACGTCATGAGCGGAATGCGCGAGGTCGCCTGCGCGGCGGCGCCGAGCACGGCCCAGGCGTACGGCGCGTGGCCCTGCGAACGCAGCCAGGGGAAGTAGTGGTCGGACGTCACCGAGAAGTCGAAACCCGCTTCCTCGGCCTGGACGACATGGTCCACGAGGGCGCGGGGCCCCGCCTGCTCGGTCATCATCGTGTATCCGATTTGCACCATAAACTCGCGATTTCCCAGAAGATCTCATCGAAAACATGCGCGCATCGCCGAGGCTCCCGCCCGGTATACACGGCATGTATACACCGTGTGTAGAGTGCGAGGCGTGTTCGGCCGGCGCCTGCCGGTCGAACCCCTCCACCCACCACGGAAGAGAGATCCTCCATGCCGTTCGGCAAGAAGTCACCGATGCGTCGCAAGGCCGCCGCCTCCGCCCTGGCCGTGGTCCCCTCGCTCGTCCTGGCGCTGGGCGGCTGCTCCGCCGACCGGGTGGCGCCGGCCGGTGCCAGGTCCGCCGCCAAGGGGGAGGCGGGCCCGGTGGACTGCCGGAAGCTCACCTGCATCGCGCTCACGTTCGACGCGGGGCCCGGCAAGGACACGCCCGAGCTGCTCGACATCCTGAAGGAGAGGAAGGTCCCCGCCACCTTCTTCCTGCTGGGCCGGAAGCACGTCGACCGTTACCCCGACGTCGTACGCCGGATCGCCGCCGAGGGGCACGAGGTGGCCAACCACACCTGGAGCCACCGGATTCTGACGGACCTGGAACCCGAGGAGATACGCCAGGAGCTGTCCCGCACGCAGAAGGCGATAGCGAAGCTCACCGGCCGCAGGCCCACCCTCATGCGCCCGCCGCAGGGCCGGACCGACGACACCGTCTCCGGGATCAGCCGCGAACTCGGCCTCGCCCAGGTGCTGTGGAGCGTCACCGCCAAGGACTACTCGACCACGGACTCCGCCCTCATACGGCAGCGGACGCTCGACGGCGCGAAGAAGGACGGCATCATCCTGTTGCACGACATCTACGACGGCACCGTCCCGGCTGTGCCCGGAATCATCGACGAGCTGAGGGAGCGCGGCTTCACCTTCGTCACCGTGCCGCAGCTGCTCGCCCCCGCCACGGCGGAACCCGGCACCGTCTACAAGCCGTGAGCCCAGGTCGGGCAGGGTGAAGTGGACCACACCGGGGAACACTCCCCGATGGTTGACCGTTCATCCGGATGTGGTGCAAAGGGGCCCGTGTCCCCGGCCTCGGGCCGCGAGATGACCGCCCTTCGCGCCACGGCGAAAAGCCCCGGCTGGCTTCCCCCCGTCCAGTCGGGGCTCCGTCGTTCCCCGCCCGTCACGGCCCGCCCCCTGGCCGCCCGCCCGTCACGGCCCGCCTCCTCCCTGCCCGCTGTCACGACCCGCCCGTCACCCGCCCCCTCGCCGCCCGCCCGTCACGATTCGCCACGTCACCCACTGCCGTCACGCAACGCCGCCCTCGTCCCGCGCGTTCCCGCCCGCCGTGCGACGCTGCCTCCACAGGACGCCACGCGCAGGACGCAACCCACAGGACGCGCCCCCGACGCCGGGCGCCCCTGAGCACGTCACCCGCCGGACGCAGGAAAGCAGAGTCCAAGGAGAGCGCCGCGATGACGCAACAGGCCCGGGAACTCCTCGAAGCCACCGCACAGGCACTCGCCCCGCAGCAGGGCGCCAACCGGCTCGTCGCCGCCATCGCCGACGGCACGGCCGGCCGGGTAGCCATCGGCACCCTGGCCCTGGAACAGCGCCACATCATCGCCTCCGACCGCCGGTCCTTCCTCCACCTGGCCGCCCGCGCCGCCCCGCGCCCCCACGGCACGACCCTGTTCACGACCCTCGCGGAGGCCGAGGCCCTGGCCCAGGACCGCCTGGGCGCGCTGCTGCACGGCTGCGGTCTCGACGAGGTGACGGCGGAGGCGTACGAGCCCGAGGCGGGCTGCCAGGCCTACCCGGCGTACGTCGCCTGGCTCGCCCTCAACGGCGACCCGGCGGACGTCGCCATCGCCCTGCACGCCAATTTCGCCGCATGGGGCGGCTACTGCGCGACCATCGCCGGGGCGCTGCGCACGCGCTACGGGTTCACCGACGAGGCCTGCGGCTTCTTCGACTTCTTCGCCCTGCCGGCGCCCGCCCTCCTGGACCAGGCCGTCGCCGCCGTGCAGGAGGGACTGGACGGCGGGCACGTCACCATGCCGGCCGCGCTCCGCTACGGCAGGCTCCTGCAGTCCTACGAATCGATGTTCTGGGACACGCTGTCGCCCCGGGCGACCGGGCACCCCTGACGCAACCGCCGCAGGTGGCGCGTTCGCAACAGCCGGATGCGGGTACCCGCGCTGCGTTCGTTCCCCGACAGGCGGACAGCGGAGGCTTCCATGGCCGTGCGGCACCAGTTGATCAAGAGGCCCCCCGAAGCGGTGTGGGCCGTCCTCGAAGACGCGTCGCGCTACAGCGACTGGGTCGTCGGCACCTCCTCGTCCCGGCCCAAGAAGGGCGACTGGCCGCAGACGGGCTCGGCCCTCGAGTACACCGTCCGCCTGGGCCCCTGGACGGTCGACGGCGAGACCGTCGTACGGCTCTACGACCGGCCCAGGTGCCTGGAGCTGGAGGCCAAGAGCGGCGCACTGGGGACGGCCAGGATCGCCATAGAGGTACGCCCCTGGGGCGACGAGACGCTCGTCGTCGTCGACGAACACCCACTGCGCGGTCCCGGCGGGCTGCTGCACAACACCGTCATCGACGCCCTGCTCCAGCTGCGCCACCGTGCCATGCTCCGCCGACTCGCCGACGTGATCGAGGGGGAGACCAGGTGACCTCCGGCCCCGTCCTGCCGGCCGCGGAGCCCGACACCGTCCCGGACGCCGTGGTCATCGGGGCGGGCCCCAACGGCCTGGTGGCCGCCAACCTGCTCGTCGACGCCGGCTGGTCGGTCGAGGTCCTCGAAGCGCAGGACGAGCCGGGCGGCGCGGTCCGCAGCGACCGCGGCGTGCACCCGGACTACGTCAGCGACGTGTTCAGCGCCTTCTACCCGCTGGCGGCGGCCTCCCCGATCCTCTCCCGGCTCGGCCTGCACGAGGAGGGCCTCCGCTGGAGCCACGCGCCGCGCGTGCTGGCCCATCCGCTTCCCGACGGACGGTGCGCGGTGCTCGACCGCGACCGTACGGCGACGGCGGCCGGGCTGGAGAAGTTCGCGCCCGGCGACGCCCTGGCGTGGGACCACCTCTGCGACATCTGGGACCGGCTCGGCGCCGACATCGTCGACGCGCTGTTCACCCCCTTCCCGCCGGTGCGCCCGACCGCGCGGCTGGCCGCCCGGCTGCGCGCCGCGGGCGGGCTGCGGCTGGCCCGCATGATGGCGCTGCCCGTGCGCCGCCTGGCGGAGGAGGAGTTCCGCGGCGAGGGCGGCCGGCTGCTGCTGGCCGGCAGCGCCCTGCACGCGGACCTGGCCCCCGAGGCGGCCGGCAGCGGCGGGTTCGGCTGGCTGATGGCCATGCTCGGCCAGGCCCACGGCTTCCCCGTGCCGGTCGGCGGGGCGGGCGCGCTGACCGACGCCCTCGTACGCCGCCTCCGGCGGCGCGGCGGCGTGGTGCGCTGCGGCGAGCGCGTCGTGGAGGTGACCGTCCGCTCCGGGCGGGCGGTGGCGGTCCGCACGGCCGCGGGGGAGACGGTGCCGGTGAACCGGGCGGTCCTCGCCGACGTGGCGGTGCCCGCGCTGTACGGAGACCTCGTCGCCCCCCGGCACCTGCCGTCCCAGCTGCTCGACGACATGCGGCGCTTCCAGTGGGACTGGGCCACCTTCAAGGTCGACTGGGCTCTGTCCGGACCGGTCCCCTGGACGGCCGGCGAGGCGGCGGCCACCGCCGGCACCGTACACGTGGCCGACGGCATGGACGACCTCACCCGCTTCTCGGCCCAGCTCTCCATGCGTGAGGTACCGGACCGGCCGTTCCTGCTGTTCGGGCAGATGACGGCCGCCGACGCGTCCCGCTCCCCGGCGGGGACCGAGTCCGCGTGGGCCTACACCCACGTGCCCCACCGGGTGCGGGGCGACGCGGGCGACGACGGCTTCACCGGCACCTGGGACGCCCGGGAGCAGGAGGCGTTCGCCGACCGGGTCGAGGCCCAGGTCGAGCGCTTCGCGCCCGGATTCCGCTCCCTCGTCCGCGCCCGGCGGATCCTCGCCCCGCGGACTCTCGAGGCGATGGACGCCAACCTGTACCACGGCGCGGTCAACGGCGGCACCACCGCCATGCACCAGCAGCTGTTCTTCCGGCCCGTACCCGGTACGGGGCGGCCCGAGACCCCGGTGGAGGGCCTCTATCTCGCCTCCGCCGGCGCCCACCCGGGGGGCGGTGTGCACGGCGCGCCCGGCGCCAACGCGGCCCGCGCCGCCCTGCGCAGCTCCCGCCCGCTGCGGCGCGCCCTGAGCCGCGCGCAGGCCGCCCTGGCGGGCCGCGGCGCCCGCGCCGTGTCCGGCCCCGAGGACCTGCCGAACTCCGAGTGACCGCACACGGCGGGGCCCCGGACGTGTCCCCGCCCGGCGGGGCACCGGCACCGCGATCAGGCGCCGGTGGGCCGCCGCCCGCTGCGGGCGGCCGTGTCCCGGGCGTGGCGGCGGGCCTCGCGTGCCGCCCGCTCGGCCTCACGCAACCGCCGGTGCGCGGCGCCCACGGCCTCGTCCGCCGTACGCCGCGCCCGCTGGGCCTCCTCCAGCTCGGCCGCCAGCGCGTCCGCCCGCCGGGCCGCCTCCCGCAGGCCGTCCTCCGCCCGGTCCTTGTCCGCCCGGGCCCGGTCCCGCTCCTCTTCCCGCGCGCGTGCCGTGTCCTCCGCCCGCCGGATCTCCTCCCGCAGCGCCCGCCGTTCCCGCTCCCGTTCTTCCCGTTCCCGCTCCTCGCTCTCCCGCCGCTGCGTCTGCTCCAGCTCCGCTTCCCGATCCCGCCGCCCCCGCGCCGATCGCCCGCCGGGGGTGCGGCGCTCCGGAGCCGGCGGAGCCTCGGGCTCCTTCCCGCGTCCGTCCACCCGCCGACCGGGCTGCCGCTCGGGCGGCGCGACGTCCGTGAGCGCCGCGTCGAAGCCCACGGGGGCATTCAGCGGTTTCACCAGCCGCCCCGACGCCCATTCGCGGGCCGCGGCCGGGTCCGCGAGGACCGCGTGCAGCGTCGCCTCGACCTCGTGCTGGACGTCGTCCCCGACCGGCTGCCCGGCGTCCGCCGCGAGTTGCCGCGCCTGCCGCGCGAGGGCCGCGACCACGGCGTGCTGTTTCCGGCTGAGCTCCCGCAGGCGCTCCCCGTCCAGCTCGTGGTGGGCGCGGCGCAATCCGTCCCCCAGAGCGGACAGCGACCGCGCCTCGTCCGGTCGTTCCCGTACGAGCAGATTGCTCACCCAGGCGGCCAGGGTCGGTCGGCGCAGCGATCGCACGGCGTCGGCGAGTGCCCGGTCCCCGGCCTTCCGCGCCTCGGCGACACGCGTGTTCCGGGCCGCGGTGAAGCGGTCGGGGCGCAGCGCGTACAGCTCTTCGATCACGCTCTCGAGGTCCACGGCTCTCCCGCTGGGGCCCGGTCCGGCAGTGCGTCGTCCTTCCCCTCACCACATATGACCAATATGCCCAATTTAGAACTAGTGGGGATGTTTTCTCCCAAGGGATGGCGGTCACCCGCCCGTGTGAGGGGTCACCAGACCCAGAGGCGGAGAACTCCGCAGGAACGACGGAATCCTCGGGAGGATGCATGATCACCCAGGCACAGATCCCGGCCGTGCTCGACCATCCGGTGTACGACGCGACCGGCGACAAGATCGGCGAAGCGAAGCACGTGTTCGTCGACGACGCGACGGGTCGGCCCGACTGGGTCAGCGTCAAGACCGGCTTCTTCGGCTCCGGCGAATCGTTCGTACCCATCCACGACGCCAGTGTCGTCGAGGACCATCTGGAGGTCCCGTACCCCAAGGGCAAGGTCAAGGAAGCCCCGCACGTCGACATCGACGCGGGAGGCCACCTTTCGGCCGAGGAGGAGCGGCGTCTCTACGACTACTACGGCATCCGCTGGGACGGCACCCTGGAGCAGGACGAGCGGGCCGGGGGCATCCGGTCCGGCCGTGCCGCGGGCGCCGATGCGCCGGCCGGCCGGGCGGGCACGGCGGGTGCGGCCACCGGACGCGCCCGTGACGACGCGATGACCCGTTCGGAGGAGGAACTGCACGTCGGAGTCGAACAGCTCCAGACCGGCAAGGCGCGGCTGCGCAAGTACGTCGTCACCGAGGAGGTCCAGCAGACCATCCCGCTGCGGCACGAGGAGGTCGTCCTCGAGCGCGAGCCCGTCACGGAGGCCAACCGCGACGCCGCTCTCTCCGGGCCGGAGATCACCGAGGCCGAGCACGAGGTGACGCTGCACGCCGAACGGCCCGTGGTGGAGACCGAGGTCACCCCGGTGGAGCGGGTGCGGCTCCGCACCGAGGAGGTCACCGACGAGGAGACCGTACGGGGCCAGGTGCGCAAGGAGCGGATCGAGGCCGAGCTTCCCGACGAGGAGACCCGAAAGGATCGCTGACGGCCGGCGGACCGTCCTGCTCCGAGCGGAGCGGCCTGGTCCGCACAGGCGCTCGTTCGCGCCTTTTCATCGCGTCGGGTCGTATACGAACGCGGGCTCGGCGACATCCGCACCCGGACCCGTTGCGGTCGCCCGTGTGCAGGGCGGGCGAGGCGTCCGGGCGGTCGGGTGACAGGGAAAGGCCCGCACGGCCCCTTGTGGGACCGTTCGGGCCTTTCCGGTGTGCTGTACGGGCGGGCCTAGAAGGAGAAGACGCTGGAGCCCTCGGCCTGCATGACGCAGGAATTCGCGTACATTTGCTCGAAGTTCACGCGCCGGCCTTCCCAGGTCCCCTGCGCGGTGACGACGATCGGGTCGTAGATCTTGATGCAGGGGCGGGTCTCCTCATCGCCCAGCGCGTCGAACCTGCCCTTGGCTGCCCGCAGTTCGGCACACGCCTGCTGCGGTGCGGGGTGCGTCCCGCCGGCGGTCGGGTTGCAGCTGAGTGTCACGGCCCGCAGCGGTACGGCGGTGGCCGCGTTCTCCCCCTGGGCGACCGTGAGTACCAGGGCCGTCGGTGCGTAGAGCCGCGGCTCGGGCGCGGCGGCCTCCGCGGCGGCCCCCGAGGCGGTCATGGGTCCGAGGACCCCCGCCGTGGCCAGACCGCAAATGACGGCGCGCCTTACCAGTGTCCGCATGACAGGAAACCTTTCAGTTCGATTGGGGTTCGTTCCGGGCGGTGCGGCAGCCACATTGCCCTGCTCGGCCTGTTGACGCACATTCAGGGACGCTTTTCGGTTTGGTCTGTTATTCAAGCGCTGACGCGAAACTGATTCCCGCAGGGGATGTCCGTACCGGCCGATGCGTGGTCACCAGCGCTTCGCGGCGTGCCGGGAATGGTTCAAAGGTGCACCATGCGTAGAAACGTGCGAGGCGTCGGTGGCCAAGACGTCCGAAACGCGTTGGCAACGCGAGGGGGTGTGATCCGGCCTGTCGTCTCGGCGTGCCGACTTAAAAGGACCTTTCATCGAAAGGTAATGTCCCGGCAAAGTTGACGACGTTGCTGTCATGCATGATCGTTAGGGCACCGCACCCCGGTACCCGCTCCGACAGCGCTGCGGAGACCCCGTGGTGTGCGTCAGCCGTACCCCCCACCTGTACGACCGACAATGACCCGACCACACCGCGTCCCGAGCCCCCACGGCCGGCGCGCAGGAGGCAGGCCGCCATGAAAAGCCTGATCGACAACGCCCGCACGTTCCCCGCACGCGTTGCCCAACAGCCGGACGAGTACCGCCGGCTGGCCGCCGGACAAGCGCCTCAAGCACTGTTCATCACCTGCTCGGACTCCCGGGTGATCCCCTCCCTCATCACCGGTGCCCGCCCGGGCGAGCTCTTCGAGCTCCGCACCGCCGGCAATGTGGTGCCCCGCTACGACGAGACACGCCCCAGCGCCGAGACCGCCACCGTCGAGTACGCGCTCCGCGTCCTCGGCGTCCGCGACATCGTCGTGTGCGGGCACTCCCACTGCGGCGCCGTCGGCGCCCTCGTGCGCGGTGACGACCTGTCCTCGCTGCCCGCCGTGCGCGGCTGGCTCGAGCACTCCGTACCGGTGCCACCGGACACCAGCGATCTCGCCCGGGCGGTGCGCCGCCACGCCGTGGCACAGCTCGACGCGCTCCGCGGCTACCCGGCCGTGCGGGATCTCCTGTCCCTCGGACAACTCTCGCTGCACGCCTGGTACTACGAGATCGACACGGGTGCCGTCAGTGTCCACCGGCCGGAGCTGGGCGGGGAGTTCAGGCCCCTCTGAGGAGGTCGCCGCACTCCGCCTCCCCCTCCGCCCCGTCCGCCGTCCTCCGGGACGGCGGACCACATCTTGAGGAACCCACCCACATGTCCACCTCGTTGAAGAACCCCACTGTGGTGCGCCGGGACATATTGGCGTCGCTCGTCGTCTTCCTCGTCGCCCTGCCGCTCTGCGTCGGCGTGGCCGTCGCCTCCGGCGTACCCGCCGAACTCGGCCTGATCACCGGCATCGTCGGCGGCCTGGTCGTGGGAGCCCTGCCCGGAAGCTCCCTCCAGGTCAGCGGACCCGCCGCGGGTCTGACCGTGCTGGTCTACGAAGCGGTCCAGGAATTCGGCCTGGGGGCGCTCGGCGCGATCGTCCTCATATCCGGGCTGCTCCAACTGCTGCTCGGTGCCCTCAAGTTCGGTCGCTGGTTCCGTGCCATCTCCGTCGCCGTGGTCCAGGGCATGCTCGCGGGCATCGGCCTCGTCCTCGTGCTCGGCCAGGTGTACGCGATGGCCGACACCGAGCAGCCGTCCGGGGGCCTCGCCAAACTCGCCGGCCTGCCCGGGCTGGCCGGCTCCGTCCTCTCCGGTGGCACGGCGCTCACCGCGTTTCTCGTGGGTGCCGGAACCGTGGCGGTCCTCGTCCTGTGGCCGCGGCTCCCGGCCCGTGCCCGCGTGGTCCCCGGACAGCTGGTCGCGGTCGCCCTGGCCACCGGGGCGACGGTCGCGTTCGACCTCCCCGTCGCCAAGGTCGAGGTCCAGGGGCTGCTGGAAGCGGTGCGGCCCCCCGGCCTCGGCGACTTCGCGGACGTCGCCTCGGTGGCGGCGATCGGCACCGTCCTCGCCTTCACGCTGATCGCCTCGGCCGAGAGCCTGTTCAGCGCGGCGGCGGTGGACCGGATGCACGACGGGCCGCGTACCAACTACGACAAGGAGCTGATGGCCCAGGGCATAGGCAACACCGTCTGCGGGGCGCTCGGCGCCCTGCCCATGACGGCCGTCATCGTGCGCAGCGCGGCCAACGTCCAGGCCGGCGCGCGCACGTCCCTCTCGCGGATACTTCACGGGCTGTGGCTACTGCTGTTCGCGGCCCTCCTGCCCGCCGCCATCGGCGTCATCCCGCTCGCCGCTCTCGCCGGCGTCCTGGTGCACGCCGGGTGCAAGCTCGCGCCCGTGAAGGATCTGGCTCCGCTGTGGCGCGAGCACCGCGGAGAGGCGGTGATCCTCGTCGTCACCGCCATGGCCATCCTGGTCACCAACCTCTTCGAAGGCGTGGTGCTGGGCCTGCTGCTCGCGGTGTGCAAGAGCGCCTGGGAGACCTCCCACCTCCATGTCGAGGTACGGGAACTCACCGGCGGCCGCATGGTCGCGAGCCTCACCGGCAACGCGACCTTCCTCCGGCTGCCCCGGATCCTCGAGGAACTGGAGGGCCTTCCCAGTGACCGGCCCGTCGAACTGGACCTGTCCGGGCTGCGCCACCTCGACCACGCGTGTCGCATCGCCCTGGAGAACTGGTCGCTGCGCCACAACGACGCCGGGACGGAACCGGTGCGGATGCTGCCGCCCGAAGGGATCCCCGCTCAGCTCTCGTCGGCGTCCAGCACGTAGCGGATGACGGACGAAGGCGTCAGCCGGTCGTGCTTGACGACGGCGACGCTGTCGCTCCCGGTACGGGTGTCGGTACCGGGAGCGGTGTCGTGTCCGGCGGCCCGGGCGGTCGCGGTTCCCGCGGCTCCGGCGGTGAGCAGGACGCCGGTGGCCGCGGCCACGGCGGTGGCTCGGAGGTTCATGCGCGCTCCCTCTCGGTCGTGGTTCGTCGTTCGGTGAGCCCTGCCGAGATCAACGACATCCGGGGGGAGAAGTGGCGGGCTCCGGTGGGAGGGGACCGGCGCGTCCCGCTGTTGACCAAAAGGGGTGAAAGTAGTTCTATGGGAGATAAAGGGCAGATAAGTCTTCCACAGGAGGCGGGCCCCGCGATGACCACCCACCCGAGCATCGAGCAACACCCCGACGTGGCCGAGATGCGCTCTCGGTTCGAGCGGGCGACCAGTACCCCCCGTGGCCAGGCGATCGAGACTCTGGGCCTTCTCACGGGTCTCTACTTGGCGGCCTCGCCGTGGATCGTCGGCTTCAACGGCCTCACGACTCTCGCCGTGAGCAACCTGATCACCGGCATCGCCTATGCGCTGTGCATGGGCGGGTTCGGCTCGGCGTACGAGCGGACCCACGCCATGGCCTGGGCCGCGTGCGCCATCGGCGCGTGGACGATCGTCTCTCCCTGGGTCGTGGCCGGCAACGTCGACACCACCCGCAGTGTCGTCAACAACATCATCGTCGGCGCGTTGGCCCTGCTGCTCGGCCTGGCGATGGCCGCGTCGGCCATGGCCGACCGGCGTTCCGGCCGCTCCCGTTCCCGCGGTCGCGGTGGCCCCAGGGAATGACGGCACGGAGCCGACCCGCTCGACCCAAGGCCCCGGCGCCCCTCGTGCCGGGGCCCTGCCCACGCCGACCGACGACAACGCGACGAGCGTGCGGGGCGTCAAGGACCGGGCGAGACTTCACGGACACGACCTAGGGGGCGGCCGGTCCGGCGATGTCCTGCTCGGCCCAGACGACCTTGCCGGTGGGCGTACGGCACGAACCCCAGCGGCGACAGAGCATGTTAATCAGTTGCAGGCCCCGCCCGCCCTCCGCGCTGAGCGGCGCGTGCTGGATCTGCGGCAGGTCGGGGCCGGTGTCCGACACCTCCACGCACAGCCGCTCGTGACGGACGAGCCGTAGCAGGTTCGGGCCGCCGCCGTACCGGAGCGCGTTGCCGACCAGTTCGCTCACCACCAGTTCCGAGACCTCCACCAGGTGGGACAGCGACCAGCTCTCCAGCTGGGCCCGGACCAGGCGACGCGCCTCACCGGCGGCCGAGCCGTCCGACGGAAGGGGACGGACGAACAACTCGCCCTCGGTGAACGCCCGGGACTCCGCGACGAGCACCACGGCGTCGTCGAACCGCCGGCCCGTGACCTCGTCCATCTTCGCCCCCGGCACGGCGCAACTCTCGGACAGGGCGGGCTGCGGACCCCGGACCGCCTCCCGCAGGCGGCCCAGCTGCGTCTCGATGTCGTGGACCCGGCTCTTGACGAGGCCATCGGTGTACAGCATCAGCCGGCTGCGTTCGGGGACCCGTGCCGTCACCGGGTCGTACGGGATGACGCCGGCACCCAGCGGCGCCCCCGCGGGCACGTCCATGAACGACGCCTCCCCGCCGGCGTCGATCAGCAGCGGCGGCAGGTGCCCGGCGCTGGCCAGCCGGAACGTCCGATCCGCCGGGTCGTACACGGCGCACAGACAGGTGGCGACCTGGTCCTCCTCCAGGTCACGGGCGGCGAGGTCCAGCCGTGCCAGGACCCGTTCGGGCGCGATGTCGAGGCCGAGCAGCGTACGGGCGACCGAGCGCAGCCGTCCCATGGTCGCCGCCGCGGCCAGACCGTGGCCCATGACGTCACCGACGACCAGTGCGGTGCGGCCGCTGGGCAGGGGGACCACGTCGAACCAGTCCCCGCCCACGCCGCCCGGGTCGGCGGCGGGCCAGTAGTCCGAGGCCACGCGCAGTCCCGGCGTGGACGGCGCGGTCCGGGGCAGCAGGGCGCGCTGGAGGGTGACGACCGTCTCGCGCTCGCGGCTGTAGAGACGCGCGTTGTCGATGAAGACCGCCGCCTTGGAGGCGAGCTCCCAGGCCAGTGCCAGATCGGTGGGTGTGAAAGGGCCCCGGCGGCCGGCGCGGACGAAATCGGCGGCCCCGAGCAGCACACCGCGGGCGATGAGCGGCACCGCCATGTAGCTGTGCACGCCGGAGCTCCGCATCAGGCGTGCCGCGCGGGGGCTCGGGGCGATCGACTCGTACTGGTCCGGCGCGATCCGGCTCACCAGCACCGGCCGGCGGTCGGTCAGGCACTGGTAGACGTACTTGGGCGTCGGCTGGACGGTGGTCAGCTCACCGACGGGGTCCGGCTCCAGGTGCCGCAGCCGGTCGACCACGGACACGGCCATGGCGCGGGTCAACGGTACGCCGGTGCCGCGCACCCGGTCGCCCTCGCCTCCCCGCAGCACCGAGTCCAGCAGGTCCACCGCCGCGCCGTCCGCCATCCTGGGCACGGTGAAGTCGGCGAGCTCCTGGGCGGTCCGCCCCAGGTCCAGCGTGGTGCCGATGAGGTCACCGGCCTGGTTGAGCCACTCCAGCCGGCCGCGGGCGGCGGCGACGGAGCCGACGGCGGTCGCGGCGCGCCGCAGCATCCGCGTGGCACGCAGCGAGTCGATGCGCGCACCGAATCCGCCGCCTCCCCGCCTGCGGTTGTCGTCCACGTCGTGTACCTCTCCCCACGGCGCCGCCGGGCCCCTGGAACACCCGATTGTGCCCTGTCCCGGCCCCGGCGGCCCGCCGGGGCCCGCGCTCGGGCCGGCCCGGCCCCGAAGCCGCCCGGGTGCGACGCCGGCCGAGGGTGCCGCCCACGGTCCCGAACCGTCCCGCGCTCTCGTCCCCCACCAGGCTGCTCACCCTTTCGGGTGAGGGCCTGGTGCGCCACCCGGAGGGCGCCCCGGAGCACCGGAACGCTCACGGACCGGAACGCGCCTGCCCGCCGGAGCCGCCCCGGCCGGGTGCGGGGGCGGGAACATGACCTGCGGCGCCCCCGTGCGCGAGTGCGCCGCGACCCCGGCCGCCACCCCGTGCACATCGGCCGGCGGCTCGGCGATGAGCACCTCGGCGGGCGCACCCGAGGCGGCCACCCCGCCGTCCCGCAGGACGAGCAGGGCCCAGGCCGGAACCGTGCCCCGCGAGGTGTCGCACGTCCGGTCGGCGGCGTGGCGGCAGGGAGCGAGCCGGCCAACCGCCTTGCGGGCGACGGCCGGTGAGGCCGCGGAGGATCACACGAAGCCGTAACGCGCGGCACGTGTGCGGGCCCGTCGCACCGGGGAGGGCCGTGATCATGACAGAGACTTCCGTCCCCGCGCCCGCCACGGCCCGCCGCCCCGTGCGGCAACTGCTCGCCGCCTCCGTGGGCAACGCCGTCGAGTGGTACGACTGGTACGCCTACACCTTCCTCGCCACCTACATCGCGGGGCAGGTCTTCCCGAAGGAGTCCGGCAGCTCCCTCGTCCCCCTGCTCTCCACCTTCGCCGTCTTCGCGGTCGGGTTCTTCATGCGGCCCGTCGGCGGCCTGCTGATGGGCGCGGTCGCCGACCGGCACGGCCGGCGTGCGGCGCTGACGGTCACCATCCTCCTGATGGGCGGCAGCAGCCTCCTGGTCGGCCTGACACCGACGTACGCCGCGGCCGGTGTCCTCGCCCCGGTAATCCTGGTGGTCGCGCGGCTCCTCCAGGGGCTGTCAGTCGGCGGTGAGTTCGCCGCCTCCACCACCTTCCTCGTCGAGTCGGCCGGACCCGGCAGGCGCGGCCTGTTCTCCAGCTTCCAGTACGTCTCCACGACCGTCGGCCAGCTCGCCGCGTCCGGCATCGCGGCCGCACTCGTCGGCGGGCTCGGGGCGGACCGGATGGAGGGCTGGGGGTGGCGCGTGCCCTTCCTCGCCGGAGCCGCCTTCAGCCTCGTCGGCTTCTGGATCCGGCGCGGGGCCGAGGAAACCCTCCGCCCCCCGTCCGAAGGCACCGGCCGGGCCCGCCCCGGGCTCTTCGACGCGCTGCGCCACCACCCACGCGCGTCCCTGCTGATCTGCGGCATCACGGCCGGCGGCACCCTCGCCTACTACACCTGGACCTCCTACCTGCCGACGTACGCCGAACTCAACGCCGGCATCGACAAGGCCGACGCGCTGCTCGCCGGAACGCTCTCGCTCGGCTTCTTCGCCCTGCTCCAGCCGGTCGGCGGACTGCTGTCCGACCGCTACGGCCGCAAACCGCTGCTGCTGTTCTTCGGAGTCGGCTTCGCGCTGCTGGCCGTGCCCCTGCTGCGCGCGGTCGGGGACTCCCTCGGTTCGCTGCTCCTGGTCCAGTGCGCGGGCATGGTCCTGCTCACCGGGTTCACGTCGGTCTCGGCAGCGGTCAACGCGGAGGTCTTCCCCGCTCGGGTGCGGGCGGCCGGCATCGGGTTCCCGTACTCGCTGACCGTGGCCCTCTTCGGCGGGACGGCTCCCTACGTGGGGACGCTCCTCAAGGAGGTGGACCACCCCGGCCTGTTCCCGTTCTACGTGTCCGCCCTGTGCCTGGTGTCCGCCGCCGTGTACCTGCGGCTGCCCGAGACCGCCCACCGGGAGCTGGAGCGCTGACTCCGCCGGCCACGTCGGACGAACACATGACCAAAGTCCGTGCTTCCCGCAACGACATGGGGGTACCAGGGCGGTCATGACCGCTCGCGGACCGGTGACCGGAGCCGACCGGCCGGTGTGTGCCGATGGACGGATGTCCGCCACGCATCCGTTACGCCCCGTCCCGCGACGGTCATGGCTGAGAAGTCCCAGTCCCGAGCACGGAGGAACCATGCCCAACCCCAACCCGCTGAAGGCCGCCGCCGAAAAGCTCACCGCCCCCCTCCACGACGGTGGGCCGGCCGAGGGCGTCCCCGGCGCCCCGGCGCCGGAGCCCGCGCAGGTCGACGAGCCCACCGAGGTACGCGACCCCCTGCCGCCCAAGCCGGACCAGGGCGAGCCCGCCCCGTACTCGCCCACCGGCCGCGACACCGGCAACCCGCCGCAGACCCGTGCTCAGGACGGCCCGTACCTCACCACGGCCCAGGGAACCCGGCTGTACGACACCGACCACTCGCTCAAGGCGGGCCCCCGCGGCCCGGTCCTCCTCCAGGACCACCACCTGCGCGAGAAGATCATGCACTTCGACCACGAGCGCATCCCGGAGCGCGTCGTCCACGCCCGCGGCGCCGGCGCGCACGGAGTGTTCCAGGCGTACGGCACCGCCGAGGGCGTCACCAGGGCGGCCTTCCTGCGCAAGGGCGTCGAGACCCCGGTCTTCGTGCGGTTCTCCACCGTCCTCGGCTCGCGCGGCTCCGCGGACACCGTCCGCGACACCCGCGGGTTCGCCACGAAGTTCTACACCGAAGAGGGCGTCTTCGACCTCGTCGGCAACAACATCCCGGTCTTCTTCATCCAGGACGCCATCAAGTTCCCCGACGTGATCCACGCGGGCAAGCCGCACCCCGACCGGGAGATCCCGCAGGCCCAGAGCGCCCACGACACCTTCTGGGACTTCGTGTCGCTGCACACCGAGGCCCAGCACCACACCATGTGGAACATGTCCGACCGGGGCATCCCGCGTTCGTACCGCACCATGGAGGGCTTCGGCGTCCACACCTTCCGCCTCGTCGACGCCAAGGGCGCCACCACCCTGGTCAAGTTCCACTGGAAGCCCAAGCTCGGAGTGCACTCCCAGCTGTGGGAGGAGGCCCAGATCACCGGCGGCGTCGACCCCGACTTCCACCGCCGCGACCTGGCCGACGCCATCGAGGCCGGCGCCTACCCGCAGTGGGAGCTGGGCATCCAGACCTTCCCCGACACCCCCGAGCAGACCTTCGAGGGCATCGACCTGCTCGACCCGACGAAGATCGTGCCCGAGGAGCTCGCCCCCGTACAGCCCATCGGTCTGCTCACCCTCAACCGCAACCCGAGCAACTTCTTCGCCGAGACCGAGCAGGTCGCCTTCCACGTCGGTCACCTCGTGCCGGGTATCGACGTCACCGACGACCCGCTGCTCGCCGGGCGGCTCTTCTCGTACCTGGACACCCAGATCACCCGGCTGGCGGGACCGAACTTCAACCAGATCCCGATCAACCGGCCGCACGCCCCGGTCAACGACATGCTCCGTGACGGCTTCCACCAGCAGGC
This sequence comes from Streptomyces sp. NPDC045701, assembly GCF_056432045.1. NCBI lineage: Bacteria > Bacillati > Actinomycetota > Actinomycetes > Kitasatosporales > Streptomycetaceae > Streptomyces > Streptomyces sp. NPDC045701. The sequence continues at coordinate 185,388 of NZ_JBWKJV010000004.1, forward strand.
CGTGCACAGCGGGGTCGCCCCCTACAAGCCGAACTCGCTCGACGGAGGCTGCCCCTTCTTCGCCGGCGCCGGCGCCGGCGCGTACGTCGAGACCCCGGTCGAGGTGCCCGCCGCGCGAAAGGTCAGGGAGGCCCCGGCCAGCTTCGACGACCACTTCAGCCAGCCCAGGCTGTTCTGGCTCAGCATGTCCCCCGTCGAGCGGGAGCACATCATCACCGCCTACACCTTCGAGCTGGGCAAGTGCTACGACAACGCCGTCAAGCAGCGCCAGCTCCAGGCCCTCGCCAACATCGACGCCGAGCTGTGCGCCCGGGTCGCCGAGGGTCTCGGCCTCCCCGCGCCCGAACCCACCCTGCCGCCGGCCGACGTCATGCCGAGCCCCGCGCTGTCCCAGGTCGGCCACGAGTGGCCGGCCGACGGCCGCATCATCGGCATCGTCGCCGACGGCACCGGCGACCTCGACGGCGTCCGGACCGTCCGCCAGGCCGTCCTGGACGCGGGCATGGTGCCGCTGGTCGTCGCGCCGGCGGGCGGGAAGATCGGCGCGGACGGCTCCGACCCGGTCACCGTGCAGCGGACCTTCGCCACCGCGCGCTCCGTCGAGTTCGACGCGCTGATCCTGGCCGGGGTGCCCGCACCCGGCGGCGACGCGTACGGCGCGCGGGACGCCAAGGCCGGTGACGCCGGACAGGCGGCCACCGCCCTCGATCCCCGCCTCCTGCTGATGGTGTCCGAGGCCTACCGGCACGCCAAGGCCATCGGCGGCTGGGCGGGCGCCGAGAGCGTCCTGGAGGCGGCCGGCGTACCGGTCGGCGCCCCCGGCGTGGTGACCGGCGACGACGGGGAGGGGGTCCTCGCGCAGATCACCCGACTCCTGGGCCGCCACCGCGTCTGGGACCGCTTCCCCGCCGCCGCCTGAGCGGACGCCCGGGCGATCAGGGACCGGCCTGCGGCCCCCGGTGCGCGTCGTGCCGCAGCGGCGTGAGCTGCTCGATGTCGTAGCGGCCGCGCAGCGCGGCGATCGCCGCGTGGTCCGGGGGCCCGTCCCGGTCGAGGATCGCGATCAGCTCCTCGAAGTACCGCTCGTGGTCCGGGGGAGGGGACGCCTGGAAGAACATCCTGGCGGGCGCGTCCGTACGGTTGGCGAAGGCGTGCGGACAGCCCGGCGGGACGACGATCACCGTGCCCGGCGTGGCCCGGACGGTGCGCCGGCCGGACGGTGACTCCCAGTGCCGCCAGTCGTCGCCCGTCCGTACCCGGGGTTCGAACGCCAGGACGTCCAGTTCCCCGTCGAGGATGTAGAACAGCTCCTCGCTGCGGGCGTGCACGTGGGCCCCCACGTCGAACCCCGGGGGCACCACCACCTCGAAGCTCGACGCCGCCCGGGAGTGCTCACCCGTCACCTTGAAGGTGACCTCCTGGGCGGGGGACCGCAGAGTACGCCCGTGCCCCCTCGGCACCAGCAGCCCGTCGGGGGCGTCGGCCAGCAGAGCCGCCGGCGCCCCCTGATGCGCGGTCACCAGGTCACCGGAAGGGACTCGGGCCCGCGGATGAGTGCCCCGCGGCGGAACCGCACCTCCTCGACCGGGACGGCGAAGCGCAGGTCGGGGAAGCGGTCCAGGAAGGCGTCCACCAGCAGTTCGGACTCCATCCGGGCGAGCATGGCACCCACGCAGAAGTGCGGCCCGTACCCGAACGCCACGTGCGGGTTGGGGTTCCGGTCGAAGTCGAGCGACTCGGGCGCGGGGAACACGTCCGGGTCACGGTTGGCCGCCAGGTACGAGACGTACACCGGCTCGCCGGCCCGGATGCGCACCCCGGCCACCGTCACGTCCTCCAGGGCGATCCGGGACAGCCCGACGGCGCTGCGGTGCGGGATGTACCGCAGCAACTCGTCGATGGCGCGCGGGCGGATCCCCGGCTCGGCACGCAGCCGTGCCATGTGCTCCGGGTGGGTGAGCAGCACGAACAGCATGTTGCCGCAGTTGTTGGTGACCGCCTCGCCGCCGATCTGGATCAGCAGCGCGAGCCCCACCGCCTCGGAGGCGGTGATCTCGCCGTTCGCCACGGCCGTACCCAGCAGCCCGATGACGCACTCCTCGTCGCCGTCGTCGCCGTCTCGCGGCTGGCTCAGTAGGTCGGCGAAGTAGGCGCACATGTCCTCCTTGGCCCGCTGGCTGCGCTCGACGCCGTGGGCGGAGGACAGGATCAGGTTCGTCCAGTCGTGCATCCGCGGCCGGTCGATCGCCGGCACACCCATCAGCTCGCACACCACGGCCAGCGGGAACGGGCCTAGCAGCCGCTCGGTGAAGTCGGCCGGCGGCCCGTCGGCCAGTAGTTCCTCGACCAGCTCGTCCAGGAGCTGCCGGGCCCGCTCGCGCAGCCGCTCGACGCCGCGCGTGGTGAAGGCGGGCGCCACCGCCCTGCGCAGCCGGGTGTGGTCGGGCGGATCCTCGAACCCCACCGCCCCGTCGACCGGGATGAAGTGCGGAGCCAGCCGTGTGACGTCGTTCTCGACGACCAGCTTGCGGCTGAAGCGGGGATCGTTCGTCACCGCTCTGACGTCGTCGTAGCGCGTCACGAGCCAGGCCCAGCCGTCGCCGTTGGGCAGCTTGATCCGGGTGACAGGGCCCTCGCGCATCAGCTCCGCGAGCACCGGGTCGAACTCCACCCCGAACAGGTCCAGGGCGGGCCAGTGGCGCACGGGCGGCAGCGCCGCCGCGGTCGTCGTCTCATCCAACACGGGTCGATTCCTCCGCCAGGGCATGGTCCGGTACGTCGGTGATCACGCGGGTGCCGAGGCGCTCGGACGCGCGGTCGGAGACGGTCCAGCGGCCGAGCGACATCTCGGCCGTGATGCCGGGGCCGAACCCCGCGAGCAGACCGCGCGCCGTGGGGTGCGCGCTCCCCTCGTCGAAGAGCCGCCGCAGCGCGTCCAGGACGACGGCGCTCGCGATGTTCCCGTACTCGGTCAGCGTGGCCCGGCTGAAGCGGAACGCCTCGGCGGGCACGCCCAGGAATGTGCTCAGGTCGTCCAGGATCCTCGGACCGCCCGCGTGGATGATGTAGAAGTCCAGGTCCGAGGCGTCCCAGCCGTGCTGCCCCGCCAGCTCCTTGAGCGCCGGCGCCAGGGGTTCCATGGTGCCCGGCACCCGCTTGTCGAGCTTGAAGTGGAAGCCGGTGGAGCGCACGTCGTAGGCGATCCACTCCTCCGTGTCCGGAACCAGGTACGAGCCGTTGCGTTCCAGCGTCACGCCCGTGCCGCCCTCGCCCCGCATCACGGCGGCCGCGAGGCCGTCGCCGAACAGGCCGTTGGACAGCAGGTTCCCGACGCCGAGGTCGGTCGGCTGGTAGCACAGCGAGCAGAACTCGCACGCCACGATCAGCGCGTTCGCCTTCGGGTAGGCGGTGCAGAAGTCGTGCGCCCGGTTGATCGCCGCGCCGCCCGCCGCGCAGCCGAGCTGGGCGATGGGCACTTGGCGGGTGTCGCTGCGGAAGCCCATGGTGTTGATGAGCCAGGCCGTGAGCGACGGCATCATGAAGCCGGTGCACGAGACGTAGATGATCACATCGATGTCCGCGGCCCGGAGTTCCGCGTCCTCGAGCGCCCGGTTGATCACCGCGGGCACCCGGGCCTTGGCCTCAGCCTCGTATATCTGGTTCCGCACCTCGAATCCGTCGTGTCGCAGCGTTTCCTCGATGGGGCGCAGGAGGTGCCGCTTCTGGACGCCGGTGTTCTCCATCAGCCGCAGGGCGAGCTGCAGCTGCGGATGGTCCGCGTGAATGGTCCGTGCCAGGTCGAGCGTCTGCTGCATCGTGATGACGTGCTCGGGGACGGAGACCGCCGGTCTGCACAACGTGGCCATGGGGTAAGCCCTTTCGTCGCGTTTGCACTCAAGAATCCGTGACGGGCGACCGTCGCGCGCGTCGAAGGAGACCCGGCCGGTTACGTCGAACCGGTGACGCGGCACCACCGGAGCCGGGGGCACCGCCGCATCGGTCGCCCGGCATATGCCGCCGGGACGCCGCGGACCGGGCGAACGCCCCGCGCCCCCGAGGAGCACACCCGCTGCCGGTACGCCAACGCCGGGAGTTGCGCCCGGCCGGGACACGGACCCTTACGGGGACCATCCGTTCCCCCGGACGGGGGAGCACCGGGTGCTCCGCCGGTAGGGGGCGGCGGAGCATGAACGAATGCCCCTCCACCTCCGCATCGTGCACGGTCGCCCCACCCCCACCGAGCTCGCCGCCCTCACCGCCGTCCTGACCGCACTCGCGTGCCGGACCGGGGCGGATGGCTCCCGGACCGGCTCGGCGTCGCGCCGGGCGAACTGGGACCGCGGCTGGCGGGCCCACCCGGCCCCCGGGTCGTGGCGCGCCCGCTTCGGCCTCCCGTCCCGCCACCCGCACCATTGAGGGGTGAAGCCGACCAGCGACGTACGACTCCTCCTGACCTCCGACACCCACCTGCCCAAGCGGGCCAGGCACCTGCCCGCGGAGCTCCTGGCGGCCGTCGAGGCCGCCGACGTGGTGCTGCACGCCGGGGACTGGGTGGACGTCGCCACCCTGGACCTGCTGGAGGCCCGTGCCGCGCGGCTGCTGGGCGTCCACGGCAACAACGACGGGCCGGAGCTGCGGGCCCGGCTGCCCGAGGTGGCGCGGGCCGAGCTCGGCGGGCTGCGGTTCGGGATCGTCCACGAGACCGGTCCCGCGCAAGGCCGCGAACGCCGGTGCGAAGAGCGGTTCCCCGACCTGGACGTCCTGGTGTTCGGGCACAGCCACATCCCCTGGGACAGCACCGCCCCCGGCGGGCTGCGGCTGCTCAATCCCGGCTCGCCCACCGACCGCCGGCGCCAGCCCCACTGCACCTACATGACCGCCGTCGTCACCGGGGGCCGACTGGCCGGGGTCCGCCTGCACCGCCTGCCTCCGCGCCACCCGGTGGGGCCCGGCGCCCGGTAGAGCGGATACGGTGCTGCTGTGGTGATCGACAGGGAGGAAACGGCCGGGACGGCGCTGCTGCTGGCGGCCGCCCCCGTCGGCAGGGGACGACTGATCGACGCGGTGGGCGTGCTCCCCGCGCTCGCCGCCGTACCGCCGGGCGCGCTGACCGGCACGGCGGCCGCGACGCTGGTCGAGCTGGCGGACCCGCTCGACCCGCAGGCCGTGCTCACCCGTGTCCGGGCCGCCGTCGCCGCGCCCGGCCCGCTCTCCCTGTACATCGCCGGGCAGCTCCACCTCGATCACCGGCAGCGCCTGCCGCACCTCGCCCTGGCCCGCACCGCCCCCTCCACCCTGCGCTACACCGCGCTGCCCTGGCACTGGATCGCCGGCGAGCTCAAACTCCGCCGCCCCGGCACGACCACGGTCGTCGTCGACCTGGTCGCCGACGACCCGACGTGGCGCCAACTGGCCACCGACCGCGGCCTCCTGGCGCTCTGCCACGGTGTCCGGGTCTACGGCAGGGTCGTGCCCCCTCCGGCGCGCAGGACGATCGCGAGCCCCGACTACCTCAAGGCCTGCGCGGCGATCTGGCGCAGCGGCGCGCGCCCGTCCCTGGCGGCACTCCACGAGCAGGTCGTCGCGCAGAGCCCGCCCGCGCCGGGTGCGGCGCCCGGCGGCGCGCTGGTGTTCGCCGCCGACTTCCCGCCGTCGCGGGCACCCGCGCCCCCGCCGTCCGTACTCCCGCCAACCGCCCCGCCGGCGTACACGCCCGGGCCGGCACCCGTACCGGAGGTCCCGCCGGCACGGCAGGAGAGCGGCGACGATCCCCTGCCGGCCATCCTCGCCGCCGCCGAGTCCGGCCGGCACGGTGAGGCGGCGCAGGCCGCCGAGGCGTGAGAGCGGCACGCCCACCGCACCCACGGCTCCGGCTCGCCCCAGGCGATCCACTGGCTGGAGGTGCGCGCCGATCTGGCCCGCCTGGCCGGGGACCCGGCGGCCAGCTGCCGGCTGTGGATGGTCGCCGCCGAGGCCAGGCTGGCCCGCCGGCAGACCCTGGACGACCCCGAGGTCGAGGGCGCCGTCGACCGCGCCCACCACCAGTGGGAGCGGCTCCGGGACGCGGAGGCGGCCCGCGCCCTCGCCCCGGCCCTGATCGCCCTCCGCCGCCGGGTGCCGGGGCGTCAGCGCGGAGCGCTCCAGGTGCTGCAACGCCGGCTCGAACGCTGGCACGACACCACGGAAGATGTCATGCGCTGACAGCTTGGCCGAAAGACGTGCTCATTGGCCGCTCTTACGGTCATTCTTCGTACCGGCGGGCCGACTCTCCCTACCATGTGCCTCTCGTAAGAACGACCTGACGGCACCCGAGCGGATGAGGACTGGATGGCAGGCGAGTTGTGGAGCCCCGCGGAAATCGACACGACCGTGCCCAGCGTGGCGCGCATGTACGACTTCTTCCTGGGCGGCAGTGACAACTACGAGTCCGACCGCGAGGCGTGCGAGCTCCTGCTGAAGCAGGTGCCGAGCACCAAGACGCTGGCGGTGAACAACCGGCGCTTCCTGCGCCGGGTCGTGCGCGTGCTCGCCAAGGAGTACGGAATTCGCCAATTCATTGACCACGGGTCCGGCCTGCCCACTCAGGACAACGTCCACCAGGTGGCCCAGGCCGTCGACCCCGACGCCTCCGTCGTGTACGTCGACAACGACCCCATCGTGCTGGCGCACGGCCGTGCCCTCCTGGACGAGAACGACCGGACCGCGGTCATCCAGGCCGACATGCGCGACACCGACGGCATCTTCGGGAACGAGGAGACCAGGCGGCTGATCGACTTCAGCCGGCCGGTCGCGGCCCTGTTCGTGTCGGTGATGCACTGCATTCCGGACGAGGACGACCCGGGCGCGCTGATCCGGCGGGTGGCCGAACGCCTCGTGCCGGGGAGCTTCCTCGTCGTGTGCCAGCTCGTCAGCGACCGTCCGGAGATCCGCACCTTCGTCACCGACTTCATGGCGGAGGCCACGGACGGCCACTGGGGCCGGGTGCGCGAGGAGCACGAGGTGGCCGGGTTCCTCGACGGCCTGGAAATCCTGGAGCCGGGCCTGGTGGAGGTGTCGACCTGGCGCCCCGACAGCGACCTCGCCCCCACCCAGCAGACCGACGAGTGGGTGGAGTGGGGCGGCGTCGCCCGGATCGGCTAGCCGTCGTCCGGCGCCGCCGTCAGGCGTAGCGCCGGATCCGCTCCTCCAGCAGCACCAGGGACTCCTTCGGAGTGAGAGCGCAGGCCCCCAGTCTGTCGAGCATGTCGCGGTACTGCTCGACGGTCTGGGGTTTCTGGCTGAAGGTGCTGTCCGTCAAGTGCTCGATGTAGACGGCGTCCTTGAGATCGCCCAGCGCGAACCGCAGATACGTCACGCCCGTCCCCACGCCCACGGAGGCGGTGACGTCCAGCGGCGCGACCTGCACGGTGACGTGGGGCCGCCGCATCAGCGCGACGAGGTGCTCCAACTGCTCCCGCATCACCCGAGGGCCGCCGACCGTGCGCATCAGCACCGACTCGTCGATCACCGCCCACAGCCGTGGCGCGTCCGGCTGGTCGAGCTGCCGCTGGCGTTCCCGCCGCAGGTCCACCCGGCGCCGCACCTCGTGGGGGAGGAGCCGGGCGGGGCCCGACTCGATCACCGCACGTGCGTAGGACGGGGTCTGCAACAGGCCCGGCACGTAGAACGGCTCGTAGGTGCGGATGATCGCCGCCGCTCCCTCCAGCGCGACCAGTGGCGTGAAGAAGTCCGACAGCACGTCGCTGAAGGACCGCCACCAGTCGGTCCGGCGGGACTGGGCGACCAGCCGCTGGAACTCCGTGACCAGTTCCTCGTCCTCCACGCCGTACAGCCGCAACAGCGCCTCGGCGTCGGCGGGTTTGCACCCGTGGCGGCCCAGCTCGATCCTGCTGGTCTTCGACCGTGAGAAGCCGAGGCGCTGGTCGACGTCCGCGGGGTCCAGCCCCGCGTGCACGCGGAGTTCGCGCAGTTTGCCGCCCAGGATCAGCTTCAGCGCGGTCGGGTTGTTCTCGACCGCCCCCAGGGGCCGGACGAACAACGACGGGCTCCGTTCCGTTGCGGTCATCTTGGCGCTCCTGCTCTGTGAGGACACGACAGTATCCAGCACGGGTCCGGCGAGCCAGAGCGCGGGGCGATCCGGTGGCCGGATCAGTCCAGTACGGAGTCGAAGTCGCCGTCGCGGGCACCCGCGACGAAGGCGGCTATCTCGTCGCGCGTGTAGATCAGCGCCGGCCCGTGGGGGTCACGGGAGTTGCGGACGGCGACCCGGTCACCGGGCAGCTCGGCCAGCTCCACGCAGTTTCCCGTGGCGTTGCTGCGCCTGCTCTTGGTCCAGGTGACCGGTCCCAGGGCCCCGGCCCCCATACCGTTGAAGAACTCCACAACCACCAACCCCTGCCGTTTCGTTCAGGCGTTCCAGACAACCTTGAATGCAATCCCAGATGCAATTGCATTTTCCGTGCGGACCCGACGATACTCGTTCCAGATCGCCTGCCGCACCGTCGAACACCGAAGTCTGCAGGGGGACATGCCCAGTGACGGCTCACATGTCGGCCTTACCGCGTACGGACACCGCGCTGCCGCGCGACGAGAGTCTTGGCGCCTTCGCAGCCTGCGGGCTCGGCGGGAGCCCGAGGAGCGCCGGTCAGGCGCGGCGGTTCGTCAGAGCCACGCTGGCCTCCTGGGCGCTGCCGTCGCTCGTGCCGGACTTGACGCTGATCGTCAGTGAACTGGTGACCAACGCCGTTCAGCACGGGCTGGCCCCGTCGTCGTCGCCGCCCTCGGACAACCCGGTCTGGCTGGGGCTCTTCCGCTACCCGGACGTCGTGGTGTGCGCTGTTTCCGACCCGAGTTCCGAACCGCCGCGACCGCGCCCCGCGCACGACACCGCGGGGAACGGCCGGGGGCTCGGCCTCGTCGACGCCCTCAGCGCGTCGTGGTCCTGGGACCCGGCCCCGCTGTGGGGCAAGACCGTCTGGGCGTCCCTCGCCCTGCCCGGCGGTCCCGCCCGGCCCCCCGCCTGACCCCCCTCCTGGCCCGGCCCTGTCGGCCGCTCCCTCCCGGAACGGCCGGCCCGTACGACGCCCTCCTGCGACGTACGGTCCGGTGGGCTCGCGTCAGTTCTGGACGCCGGCCGAGAGGTTCTCGGAGAGGACGTCCTCCAGGATGTGCGACAGGGCGCTGTCGCCCCTGACCGCCGTGGAGTTCTCCGCGCACTGCTGGTTCTGCGCGTCGTTGATCAGGTCCTGGACACCGATGTTGATCAGCAGGATGTTCTGGACGTCGCCCTCGACCGGCGGGCCCGGCGGCCGGGCCGTTACGCGCCACAGCGCCTGATACGCAAAGTGACCCAGGGGATCCGGGAGTCACGACGACGCAGGACGAACATGATCAAGAAGGTTCTGGCCACGGCCGGCGTCGCCGCCGCCGTCCTCGGCGTGTCCGCGCCGATGGCCGCCGCCGTGGGCGACGACGGTGAGTTCACCCTTTCGCCGCAGCCGGGCGGCGGCGGACGGGACGCGTTCGGGGGGCGGGGGAATGACAGCGGGCCGCAGCGGTCACACATGGCGACATGAACGATTCCGCAGTGGACGAACAGGTCGTCGAACGGCTCGTGCCGGCATGGCTGGAGGAGGCGGCGCGCCACGACGCACGGGCCGCCGAAGAGGCGCGGGAGGGGTGGCGGCGGGGCGGCCTGTCCGCCGACGCCGCCCGAGAGCTGGCCGACTGGGTGACGGCGCGGGTCACCGACACCGGCTTCAACGAGGACGAGGGGCCCGCCCCCGACGGGCCCGTACGCATCAGCGTCGCCGACAAGGCGGCCGTCCACCGCTGGCTCGCCGCGCAGGGGTACGACGTGTGACGGCTGCCGCGCGTCGGACGCGCCCGGTACGGCGGGGGCGTCACCCGAAAGGGGCAGGCGGTCCGTGTCCCGGCCGAGTGCGGCGCGTTCGGCGACCGTCCGCCCGCGAACCGGCGCCCGTGCGCCGTGCGCACCCTGCCCTCGGCGTCCTGCTGCCGCCGGTCGGTCCAGTAGCCGACGGCGTCCCGGTCGGGTACCGCGTCGGTGGGGGTGTGCGGCGCGTTGAGAGCCCGCTGGGCGTCGCCAGGCAGGGAAGCACCAGGCCGCGCGCGGCCCAACCGGTGCACCCGGCCGGCGCCCACGACGTTTCGTCGTCCATCTCCCGGACGGCGGCCATGAACGCCCCCGTCACGGGGTGCAGCACACCGCTCGGACTCGTGAGGTGGTCGGTGTGCGTCATGACGCCAGGGTGCGACAGACGTGCCCGGCGCCGGCATCCGCGCGCACCAAGTGCCCGGCACCCGGCGTCGGCTTGGTGTGTACCTGACGCTAGAGTGCGGTGCCTGATCCACTGGCGTACGGAGGAGGGGGGGCGGCGCATGAGCGCGCAACTGCGCGAGGCGGCGGGGGAGTTGGCAGCCGTGCTGTGGCGGGAACACACCGTCTACCGCGAGCGGTCCGGAGGCGTTGTCATCCGTGGCGAGCACGTCAAGCGCTGGATCAGCCTCGCGCCCGCCGGAGGCAGGGACGAGATACTGCTGCGGGCCGGCCGCATCCTGGACGGCGGGACGACCGCCCCGGCCCGCTCCGAAGCCGTCATGCCGCTCGCCGCCGGAACGGCGGAGCTCGCCGCCGCGTGCCGGCGCCTGCTCGCGGAGACGGCCGCCGAAGCCGCAGAGGGCGCCGGAGCCGGGCGGAAGGCGGCGAGAACCAGACCTGTGCGCCCCGGCTCCCGCCGGTCCGCCCGCAAGGGGCGGCACACCGGTGCCGGCTCCTGGGTCGTCCTGCTGTGCCTCGCGGGAGTCGTCGCCTACCACCTGTGGAGCATTGGGGCGATGCCCTGACGCTAGCCCGGTCCCGGACTGTTCCGGCGCCGCCTTTCATGGTGCACTTGAGACAGGCAGGGAGCGGGACCTATGAGAGTGCGACGCAGGTCCGGACGGGCCGGCGCAGCCGTCGCCGCCGTGGTGTGCGCGACGATGACCGCCGGTCTCCACGCGTGCTCGGGGGCCGGGACCACCCCCCGGCCGCCGCCCGGGACGTCCGTCGTCCCGAGCCCGCCCGGACGGGGTGTCTCGCCCTTCACGGGGCTGCCGGCCACACCCTCACCGGTACTCGCCATCAAGATCGACAACGTCCGCCCGGCGCGGCCGCACACCGGCCTGGGCGCGGCGGACATCGTCTACGTCGAGCAGGTGGAGTCGGGCCAGACCCGGCTGCTCGCCGTCTACTCGTCGCGGCTGCCCTCCCGGGTGGGGCCGGTGCGCAGCGCACGCGAATCGGACCTGGAGCTGCTGCGCCAGTTCGGCCGTCCCGCCCTCGCCTACTCCGGCGAGCAGTCCGCGCTCCGGCCGCTGATCGACGCCGCCCCGCTGTTCGCACTGGCGCCGCGCGACGCCCCGCGCGCGTACCTCCGCGGCCGGGATCGACCCGCCCCGCACAACCTCTACGTCCGGCCCGAACGCGTCCTGGCCGCCGCCCCGCAGGCCGGTCGGGCCAAGGACATCGGCTTCCGCTTCGGCGCCGCGCCCTCGGCCGGCCGGCCGGTGAACGAGCACACCGTGCGGTACCCGGCGGCCCGGTACACCTTCACCTGGTCGGCCACCGGCAAGCAGTGGCTGGTCGCCATGGACGGGACGCCCGCCCGCGGTACGGACGGCGAGCGGGCCGCGGCCCGGACGGTCGTCGTCCAGAACGTCGAGGTCCTGGCCTCCCGCTTCCGTGACCGGGGCGGCAACGTCACCCCGTACACCCGCACGGTGGGCTCCGGAACGGCACTCGTCCTGCGCGACGGCAGGGGACACGACGCGCGGTGGAGCCGTCCCTCGGCGGAGGGTCCCACCACCTTCACCACCCCTGCCGGAAAGCCCCTCACCTTCACCCCCGGACAGGTCTGGGTCGTGCTCAAGGGCCGGTGACGCCCGCCGAAGGCGGCAGGCAAGGTCAGCCCGCCGCGGTCAGGCGGGCCAGCTGGCCCGGGGTCAGCGTCAGTCCCGCGGCCAGGGCGCAGTCCCGCACGTTTTCGGAGCGGCGGGCCCCCGGGATCGGCACGACCCGGGGCGACAGGGCCAGCATCCAGGCCAGGCACACCCGCTGGGGGCTCACGTCCAGCTCCCCGGCCACCTCGTGGAACGCGCCGTGCCGCGATCCCAGCGCCCCCGCCTCACCCATGCCGCCGAGCGGACTCCACGGCAGGAACGCCAGCCCCAGCCGCTCGCACAGCTCCAGTTCCGGCAGGCTGCCGCGGAAGGACGGCGAGAACTGGTTCTGCACGGCGACGAGCCGCTCGCCCAGGATGCCGTGGGCCAGCCGGATCTGCTCCGGGTCGGCGTTCGAGACGCCCACCGCCCGCACCTTCCCCGCGTCGCACAACTCCTTCAGGGCACCGACGGACTCCGCGTACGGCACCGCCGGGTCCGGGCGGTGGTACTGGTACAGCCCGATCGCCTCCACCCCCAGCCGCCGCAGCGACGCGTCGGCGGCCCGGCGCAGGTGCTCCGGCGAGCCGTCGAGCGCCCAGTCGCCGTCCGGGCGGGTGTGACCGCCCTTGGTGGCGACCAGGACGTCCGAGGTGTCGCCTCCGTACGCCGCCAGCGCCTTGGCGATCAGCGTCTCGTTGTGGCCGGGGTCGGTGGCGTCCAGGTGGTAGGCGTCGGCCGTGTCGATCAGGGTGATGCCGGCGTCCAGCGCCGTGTGCAGGGTCGCGATCGCCTGCCGCTCGTCGGGCCGTCCCCGTACCGACAACGGCATGGCGCCGAAGCCGATCGCGCTCACCTCCACGCGTCCGATCCGGCGGGCGGGCAGGGAATGCTGTGTTCGTGTCACTGTCACCGCTCCAGCCTCGGCGCCGGGCTCCTCACTGTCCAACACCGGCTGCTGATGACAGCCATCAGCCGGGCCGATCGCCCCCTTCGGGCAGCGACGACAGCAGTGCCCGCACGGCCGCCGACGGCCGGGTGTGGACCGGCCACGCCACGGACGCCTCCCACAGGGCGTCCGACGCCGGGACGAGCCGCCGCAGGCCACGGGCCTGCTCCTTGTCCGCCGCCGAGTGCGGCACGAACGCCACCGCCGTCCCGCGGCCCACGGCTTCGAGGAGCTTGTGCACGTCGTCGAGCTGCATGGCGAGGGACCGCCGGACACCCGCGGCCTCGAACGCGGCGTCGGCCACCCGGCGCGACCCCCAGTGCGGGTGCAGGTCCACGAACACCTCGTCCGCCAGCCCCGCGAGGTCCACCGGCTCCGCCCGGTCCGCCAGCGGGTGCCTAGACGCGCACAGCAGCACCATCGGTTCCCGCGCGAGCGGCCGCAGCCGCAGCCCCGCGGTGTCGCCCGGACCGGCGACGAAGGCCACGTCCAGGCGGCCCTGCCGCAGCCGCTCCAGCAGCACGGCCGACCCCGCCTGCTCCACGTGGACGTCCACCGAGGGGTGCCGCGCCCCGAACTCCATGAGCGTGCCGAACGGGTCGGCCGCGCCCATGCACTGCTCGGTCCCCACCCGCAGCGTCCCGCCGACCAGGCCGCGTACCGCCGCGACCGCCTCGCGCGCCGCCGCCGCGCTGTCCAGCGTGCGCCGGGCCTCCCGCAGCAGCGCCCGGCCGGCCTCCGTCAGCTCCACACCGCGCGCCGTACGGAGGAACAGCTCGGTACCGAGCTCCCGCTCCAGCGCGCGCACCGACGCGGACAGGCCCGACTGCGCCAGATGCAGCCGGGCGGCGGCCCGGGTCACGTTGCCCTCCTCCGCGACGGCCACGAAATGTTCCAGATGCCGAAGCTCCACGTCGGGAAGTCTAGGGACAGCCGCCGGCCCGGGCGGCGCGCGGCCCGGGCCGGCGGGGCTCAGGCCGCCAGACCGAGCCGCGCCTGCCGGGCGCTCGGGCGTGCCACCGGCGCGGTCCGCACCCGCAGGACGGCGGTCTCGCTCACGGCGGATCCGTCGCCGGCGGGGGCGGCGACCCGCCCGGTCACCGACCGCCGCGTCCGCACCGGACGGGTCAGCTCGGCCTGCCCCAGGGCCAGCAGGTCGGCCAACCCGAGCCCGAGGGCGCGGGCGACGGCCGCGAGGACCTCCGACGAGGCCTCCTTACGGCCGCGTTCCAGCTCGGAGAGGTACGGCATGGATATCTTGGCCGCCTCGGCGACGTCCTTGAGCGTGCGCTGCTGAGCCAGGCGCTCATGACGCAGGACGCCACCGACGACATGCCGCCACAGGGGCTCTACGGGTATGTGGTTGTTCATCCCCACAGACTAGGAGCGCCGGCCCCCCGGTGACCCGCCGTGCGGGCGAGCGCCGTTCCGCTCACGGTGGAATCGGCCGGTGGTCGCACCGGTCCGCCGGACCTCCCGCGTCCGCTTCGCGTACGGAGGCGGCGGGGCGCGCCCCGCCGCCGGTCCGCCCCCGGCGTTCCGTGCGCGTGATCGACTGGTCGGGTCCGGCAGCCGGACTTACGGTCGAACGGTGGACGGAGGCGTCCTTGACGCTCCGTGACCGTCAGCTGACCCTCCGACGAGGGGCGCGTGCCATGACCGGATCCCACCAGACCCCCGCAGCCCGGACCACCACCTCCGAACGGGGCGGCGGCAACGCGATGGCGCTCCTGGTCATCGCCTCGTGCCAGTTGATGGTGGTCCTCGACATCACCATCGTGAACATCGCTCTGCCGCACATCCAGAGCTCGTTGCACTTCTCGACCACCAACCTCTCCTGGGTGGTCAACGCCTACACGCTGACCTTCGGCGGCCTGCTGCTGCTCGGCGGACGCGCGGGCGACATCCTCGGCCGCCGCAGGGTGTTCATCTTCGGTGTGCTGCTGTTCGTCCTCGCCTCGTTGCTCGGCGGGCTCGCCCAGAACTCCGGACAGCTCCTCGCCGCCCGCGCGCTCCAGGGCGTCGGCGGTGCCATCGCCTCGCCGACGTCCCTCGCCCTGATCAGCACCACGTTCAAAGAAGGGCCGGCGCGCAACCGGGCGTTCGGCGTCTTCGCCGCGGTCTCCGCCGGGGGCAGCGCCATCGGGCTGCTCGCGGGCGGTCTCCTCGTCGAGTGGCTGGACTGGCGCTGGGTGCTGTTCGTCAACGTGCCGATCGGGCTGCTCATCGCCCTCGCCACCCCGAAGTGGATCAGGGAGTCCGAGCGCCACCCCGGCAACTTCGACGTCACCGGGGCGCTGACCTCGACCCTCGGCATGGTGCTGCTGGTGTACGGGTTCATCCGGGCCGCGCAGGACGGCTGGAGCGACCCGATCACCGTGGGGTCCTTCGCGGTGGCCGTGGTGGTCCTGGCCCTGTTCGTCTTCGTGGAGCGGCGCTCCCGGCAGCCGATCACACCCCTGCACATGTTCGCCGACCGCAACCGGGCGGGCACCTACGCGATCATGCTCAGCCTCGCCGCGGCGATGTTCGGCATGTTCTTCTTCCTGACCCTCTTCGTGCAGAACGTCCTCGACTTCAGCCCGCTCCGGGCGGGCCTGGCGTTCCTGCCGGTCAGCGCGATCATCGCGGTCGGCGCCGGACTGGCCTCCCAGCTCCTGCCCAGGTACGGCCCCAAACCCTTCATGGTGACCGGAGGGCTGCTCGCGGCGGCCGGCCTCGCCTGGCTGACCCTGACCGACGTCCACTCCACCTACCTCGGCAGCGTGCTGGGGCCCCTGCTCGTCTTCGGCCTCGGCATGGGCATGGAGTTCGTCTCCCTCACCCTGATGGCGCTGTCCAACGTCCCCGTCCACGAGACCGGAGCCGCTTCCGGGCTGCTGAACGCCACCCAGCAGGTCGGTGGCTCACTCGGACTGTCCATCCTGGTCACCATGTTCGGTACGGCGAGCACCCACGAGGCGGAGAAGCAGGTGCCCGCCTTCCTCTCCCAGGCCGGCCCGGCGGAGCGGCTGCGGTTCCAGCGCACCGGGGAACTGCCACCCCCCTGGGCCGACCAGGTCCTGACGTCCGGCGTCTCCGCGGCGTTCGTGGTCGCGGCCGTCTTCACCGCCGTCGCGGCCCTCGCCGCCCTGCTCGTCATCCAGGTGCGACCCTCCGACATCGAGCGCCTCAAGGGCGGCGTGGGCCCGGGCGGCATGTGAGCCCCGGCATACGGCGGGAAGACCCCGGCGGACCCGTACCCCGCCGCCTGGAATCGCCGGGCATGGATGCACACTCCGCACGGCTCGCCCGACGACCCGAACCCGCTCCGCAGGCTCTCCCCGGAGCAACTGTGCCGCCGCACCAGCATCAAGTGGCGGGCCTACCCCGACGACGTGCTGCCCCTGTGGGTCGCCGAGATGGACGTGCCGCAGGCGCCGAGCCCGTCGCACGGGCGGTCACCGACGCGATCGCCATCGGTGACACCGGTTACCCGCTGCGTCGACGAGAACCGGCGGCTCCTGGCCGGCCTGGTGGCCGAGCACCTGCCGGACGTGCGGCACCCGCCCGGCGACGGCACGTATCTGGCGTGGCCGGACTGCCGGGCCCCCGGCCTGGGCGACGACCCGGCCGCAGCGCCTTCCTCGAACGCGGCCGGGTCGCGCTGCACCCAGGGCCCGCCCTTCGGCACCGGCGGCGCCTGCCACGCCCGCCTGAATTTGGCCACCTCGCCGGAGGTGCTCACCGAAGCGGTCCGGCGCATGGCCGCCGCCCTGTGACCTACTCGGCCCCGCGCGCGGCGGGAGTGCCGGTCATGTACGCCGACCACACCCGCAACGGCAGGAAATCGGCCCGGTCCGACGTGCTCCCGCCCACCCCGTTCATCGGCAGCAGCCCGTCCGTGCCGGGCCGGCTGCGGAACACCGTGACGGCGGTGGACAGTCGGCCGGTGTAGCC
The DNA here is from genome assembly GCF_056432045.1 of Streptomyces sp. NPDC045701. Lineage (NCBI taxonomy): Bacteria > Bacillati > Actinomycetota > Actinomycetes > Kitasatosporales > Streptomycetaceae > Streptomyces > Streptomyces sp. NPDC045701. The sequence goes on from NZ_JBWKJV010000004.1 coordinate 202,216, forward strand.
GACGAACCAGGACGCCGGCACCCGGTCCCCGGCACCGGTCCGGCCGGCCGCGACCGGGGGCAGGCTGCGGATCGCGTCCGGCGTCATGACGTCCACCGCCACGTCCCGCAGCGCGTCCGCGACCTCACGGGCCACCCGCTCGTCCAGCGCCCGCCGGGCGGCGGGCCGCTCCAGCCCCTCCAGCGGCGTGCCGAAGTGGCTGACCGCGGTGACGGAGTACGGGTCGGTCTGCCGCCCGCCGGCGGCGAACGTGGCGTACGCGCCGGCCATCCTGATCGCGCTCGGTGTCGAGGTGCCGGCGGAGAACGACGGCTCCAGCGGCGCCATGCTCAGCGGCAGGAGGCCCGAACCGACGGCGAGGTCCCGAACCCGGTCCAGCCCCACCGCCTCGCCCAGCCGGCTGTAGAGGCCGCTGTCGCCCCGCACCAGCGCCCGGCGCAGTGCGCCCGGCGCGCCGGCGGCCGGACCGGCGCCGTGTTCGAGCGCCGCCGCCATGACGAACGGGGTGAACGCCGACCCCACCGGTACCCCGGCCGTGTCGGCGTTGTTGGTGAAGTGCTCGGTCGCGTCGGTGCCTCCGTACAGCGCCAGCACCGCGCCGTCGCCCGGGCGGATCGACGCCGCGCCGATCTCCACGTCCCGGTCGGCGATCCGGCGGGCCGGGTCGAGCGACGTCTGCCGGACGTCCTCCACCGTCTTCCGCAGCCGCTCCACCTCCCGCTTGTCGAAGGTGGTGCGGATCCGGTAACCGCCCCGACCCAGTTGCTCGGTGGTCAGCCCGGTGCGGTTCTTGATGTACTTGTCGGCGACGTCCACCAGGTAGCCGATCTGGCCGGACATGCTGGTGGACACCGACTCCGGCCGGGGCTCGGGGAAGACGGTGTACGTCGCCCGCTCCCGGGCGGACATGTACCCGAGCTCCACCTGCCGGTCCAGGACGTACTCCCACCGCTCGACGGCCCGGCGGTGGTGGGCCGCGCTCAGCGAAGGGTCGTACAGCTCCCCGCCCTTGAGCAGCGCGGCCAGCAGCGCGCCGCGCGAAGGGTCGAGGTTCTTGGCGTCCATGCCGTAGTACGCCACCGCCGCGGCCTGCACACCGTAGGCGTTGCGGCCGAACCAGCTGGTGTTGAGGTACCCCTGGAGGATCTCCTGCTTGGACAGGGACCTCGACAGCTTGACCGACAGGCACAGCTCGCGCAGTTTGCGGTCGAGGGTCTGGTCGGGAGTGAGGTACGTGTTCTTCACGTACTGCTGTGTGATGGTGGAACCGCTCTGCACGTCCTGGCCGCGGGCCATGTTCACCACGGCCCGTGCCACTCCGCGCACCGAGAACCCGGGGTCGCTGTAGAACGTGGCGTTCTCGGTGGCGATCACGGCGTTCTGGAGGGACGGCGGGATGTCGGACAGGGGCACGTTCTGCCGGTTGACCGGCCCGACGCTCACCATCTGGGTGCCGTCCGCCCAGTAGTACACATTGGCCTCGGCCCGCGCGTCGGCGTTCACGTCCGCGATCTCGACCGTGGAGTACACGTACCCCACCAGCGCGACGAGGGCGGCGAGGCCGATCAGTGCCGGCGCGAGCACCTGGCGCCACGACGGGACCCAGCGGAGAAGGCCCCGCCGGTTGCGGCGCGGGTAGTCGACGCGGAAACGGCGCCTCCGGCCAGGCATCCGGCCCTCCGGCGGCACGTTCTTCGCCGGCCCGTGCGGCGCCCACGTCGTGCGCCCCCAGCGACGCGGCACGGCCCATCGCCCCCTTCCGTACGGTGACTCGCTCGTCACCTACTACGGAACGTGGCGGTCACCCGTTCAGGCGGGCGTGGGGGAGGGGTTTTTGCTCGTGGCGGGTTCCGGGTTACGGGTTCCGGGTTACGGGTTCGGGGTTCCGGGTTCCCGGCGTGCTCCCCGGCGGGTTCTCAGCCGCCGAGGGGCAGGCCGGCGGGGAGGCCACCGAGCAGGGCGCCGCCGACCGGCAGGGGGGACGCCTGGCCCGGGGAGTCGGGGGAGGTGCTGAGCGGCCCCGTGCTGTTGAGGTTCGTGACGACCGGAGCGCCGACCGACGCCGGCGGCTGCTCGCCGGCCGCCGCCGGGCCGGCGGCGGCGACGCTCGCGCCGGCGATCGAGGCGCACACGGCGATCAGGCGGGTGCGAGGGTGTCGGGACATGGCGTGCTCCTGTTGCGTGAGGGAGGAATCCGGCCGGATTCGCGGCTGGAATGTGCAACGAACCGGACCGGCCGACGACACGGCTCCCCACCGCGCCGGCCCGGCGGGCACCCGGGGCGCCGACGGCGTCCCCGGCGGAACACGGCAGGCGCGCGTGCGGGACGTCGCGGGCCGCGCGGGACTTCGCGGCGCGGGCTCAGAGGGACCGTGCGACGCGGAACCCCACATCGTCGATCCGCAGGGTCGGATGACTGCGGCGGCGCACCGACGCCCGGCAGCTCCAGCGCTCGTCGAACCACCCTCCGCCGCGCAGCACCCGGTAGGTGCCGTAGACCTCGGGATCGTAGAAGTCCCAGCACCACTCCCACACATTGCCCAGCATGTCGTGCAGGCCCCACGAGTTGGGCTGCCTGCCGCCCACCTCGCGCATCCGCTCCACGGAGTTGCCCCGGTGCCAGGCGATCTCGTCGAGCTCCCCGTAGCGCGCGCCGGTGGTGCCGGCGCGGCACGCGTGCTCCCACTCGGCCTCGGTGGGAAGCCGGTACCCGTCCGACGAGGCGTCCCACTCGACCGCGTCGTCACCGAGGACGCGGTACGCGGGCGTCAACCCCTCGCGCGCGGACAGGGCGTTGCAGAACCGGACGGCGTCCCACCACGAGACGCCCTCGACCGGGAGCCGGTCACCGTGGGCGCTGCTCGGCCGCCGCCCGGTGACGGCCGCGTACCGCGCCTGGGTGACCGGGTGGACGCCCAGCCGGTACGAAGCCAGGTCCACCGGCCAGCTGCGCCCCGTACGCCGGTCCGACAGCGTCACCCGCCCCGCCGGGACGGACACCACCCCGGCATCCGCGTCCCCGGCGCCCCTTCCGTCCGCGTCCCCCGCCATGTCCCCCGCCCCGCCCACGTCCATATTCCGGTGATCCGGTGATCGTACCGGCCGGATGCGCGCCACCGGGGCTCATGGCACCGCGTACCGCTCCGCCAGCACCGCGACGGCCTCGGCGACCGCCCGCCGCAGCTCCGGGGGGCCGAGCACCTCCGCCTCCGTGCCGAGCCGGAGCAGGTCCCCGACCGCGACGGCCTCGCTCTCCACCGGCAGCTCCACCCGCACCCAGCCCTCCTCGTCGGGCGGCCCCGCCGCTTCGAGGGCCCGCGTCGCCACCGCACCGAACTGCATCGGCAGCAGCCGCTGGGCCCGGGGCGAGATCCGCAACAGCGCCGTCCCGCGGTGCAACGCCGCCTCCAGGCGGCGGGTGGAGTCCTCCCAGTAGGCGGCCAGGTCGAACCCGGCCGGCGGGTCGAAGGTCTCCGGGGCCGGGTCCACGGACAGGAACCGTGTGATCCGGTAGGTCCGCACCGCCTCGTCCGCCAGCGCGACCAGGTACCAGATGCCGCCCTTGAGGACGATGCCGAGCGGCCGCAGCTCCCGGCGCGCCTCCCCGCCCCGGCGCCGGTAGTGCGTGCGCAGCACCCGCCGCTCCCACACCGCCCGCGCGATCGCCCCCAGGTGCGGAACGGGGTCGGCGTCCCGGAACCAGGCGGGCGCGTCGAGGTGGAACCGGTCCCGCACACGCCGTGCCTGCTCGGCGAGTTCGGGCGGGAGGGCGGCCTGCACCTTCAGCTGCGCGGTCGTCAGCACCGCGCCGAGCCCGAGGTCGCGCGCGGGGCCGGGTGCTCCGGCGAGGAACAGCGAACTCGCCTCGGCGTCGGTGAGCCCGGTCAGCCGGGTGCGATACCCGTCCACCAGGCGGTATCCGCCGTCGGGCCCGCGATCGGCGAGGACCGGGACACCCGCCGCCCCGAGCGCCTCGATGTCCCGGTACACCGTGCGGACCGACACCTCCAGCTCGTCGGCGAGCCGGGAGGCGGTCATCCGCCCGCGGTTCTGGAGCAGCAACAGCAGGGACAGAAGCCGGTCGGCGCGCATGGCGGCATTGTCCCCCCGTACCTGACAGAAGGTGTCAGGTACGAGGGCCACGCTTGGTCACACACCGCGGGCGCCCGGCCCGGAGCGGTCGATCGAGAGGACAGCCATGCCTACGCGGACCACCGGACACTTCACCTTCGCCGACTGGCGGGAAAACCCGCTGGGGCCTGCCGACGCCCACCCGAGGCTCGCCCACGCCTCGGTCACCAACACCTTCTCCGGCGGCATCGAGGCCACCGGGACGACGTGCGTCTACACCATCGCCTACACCACGGAGAAGACCGGCACCTTCACCGGCATGGAGCTGCTGACCGGCCGGCTCGACGGACACGAGGGCACCTTCGTCGTCGAGGAGCGCGGCACCTTCGACCCCGACGGCAGCGTCCACTGCGCGTTCGAGGTCGTGCCCGGTACGGGCACCGGAGCGCTGACCGGCCTGCGCGGAACGGGGACCTTCACCGCTCGGCACGGTGAACCGGCGACCGCGTACCACTTCGCCTACGAGCGGGGCTGACGCCCTCCCGTACCGCCCTGAACCGAACGCGTTGACCGGCTCCCGGCGCCGACGTAGGGTGCACCACACCCATCACGCCGATCGTCCGCCGGGTGTTCCCATGGTGCTCATGGCTTCCGCGACACATGCCCGCCGCCGGGCCGCCGCCTTCGCGGCCCCGGCCCTGCTGGCCGCCGGTCTCGCGCTCACCGTGTCCGCGTGCGTCTCCGGTGCCGCTCCGGCGGGCGAGGGAACGACCGGACCGGCCGCCCGGTCCGCCGCCGTGTCCCTCGAACTCACCGGCGCCTCGCTCGCGAAGGCGGTGGAGTCCCAGGCCACGGCCCAGGGCGCCGCGGCGCGGCAGGCGCCGGCGCACGGCGCCCGCCCGGACGTGTGCACCGCGGACCCGGCCGACCGGACCGCCTGCCGGAACCCGGGCGGCAAGATCGACCCCCGGGGCGGGGACGTGGACGGCGACGGGGTCTTCGAGCCGCACGAGCCGGTGGGCCCCGGCCACCGCGACCCGCGCGCCTACGACGGTGGCAGGACGTCCGGCGAGACGCAGTGCGCGTGGCTGCGCTCCCGGGGCATCGACTGCTGACCCCGGCCGCGCCGCCCCCGGACAGGCCGCCGCCCGCGTCCCCCTACAGGCCGACGCCGGCGCCGGGCGGCGCGGTACGGCGGTGTCGCCGCACCGGCCGGCCGGCGCCGGCGTCGGTCCGTACGGGCGTCAGTGGTCGCCCGGCTTGATCCGGCCGCGCCAGCCGCCGGACTCGCCGCCCTGACCCTCGATGAAGTCCTTGAACCGCCGCATGTCACCCTTCACACGCCGGTCGATCGTCCCGGTGAGATCGGCCGCCTTCTCGGCGACGCCGCTGGTCTCGACGTCCATCACCAGTTCCACGCGCGTGTGCGTGTCGTCCAGGCGCTGGAAGCTGACCACACCCTTCTGCTGGGTGTCGCCGCTGATGGTCCTCCAGGCGATCCGCTCGTCGGGCAGCTGGTCGACGATCTCCGTGTCGAACTCGCGCCGCACCCCACCGATCTTCGTCTTCCAGTGGTTGTGCCGGTCGTCGACCTGGACGACCTCCTCGACGCCCTCCATGAAGCGCGGGAACTCCTCGAACAGCGTCCACTGGTTGTACGCGGTGTGGACCGGGACGTCGACCTCGACGGATTCCTTCACCTTGCTCATCTGCGCCTCCTTGTTACCGGTCTGCGGCGCGGCGATACCGCGCACGTCGGCCGGTGGTGCGGGTACCCGTTCAGGCGGATCCATGCGTACGGGATCGGCGGGGCCACGTGTGACGCGCCCCGCCCTCCCCGCTCCGAGGGGAGCGGGGCACGTCGTACCCCCCCCGCCGGTGGACTCGGCCCCGGACGGTCCCGGGCGGCACCTTCACGTCGTGTCCCTCGTACCAGCCGCTGTCCACGAGCGGGCTGTGGCGGCTCTCGTCGCCCCAGGCGTAGAACGTCTTCCACGACTGGGGCCACCGGCCGTTGCCGCCGACGTCCAAGGACTCCGGGCCCGAGCGGCTGCTCGCGGCGGTCGCCGCGGTGGGCGGCGGTGACGCGCTCTTCGCCCCCAGCGTCACCCGGCGGCTGGTCGAGGCGTTCGCGCAGCGGGATGCCCCGCCGTCGCGCGACCCCCGCCGGACCCGGCCCGGTTGACCGGCCGTGAGACGGAGGTGCTGCGGCTGACGGAGCGTGGCCTCGGCAACCACGAGATCGGCCGGCGGACTCTTCATCAGCGAGGCCACCGTCAAGACGCACCTGAACCGCGCCAGGAACAAGCGACGGGGCTGGTGACACCCGGAGGCGGCTGACCCGGTGAACCGAACGGTGCGGCGGCACGTATGGGAGGACGACCTTCTGTTTCGCACCGGTACGGCATTGGGGGCCATGGATGAAGCACGGGCGGCGCACCCTCCGGCGGGCCATCAGGCTGGCGGCTGTCGGGGGACTGCTCTGCGGCGGGCTGATGGTGTCGAACGCGGTGGCGGGCGAGCCGGCGCCGACGGGCGGCCGCCCGTCGGTCGACGCCGCCCCGCCCGCCGGAGCGGCGTCCGGGCTCGTCGCCCGGCTGGGCACGTCGCGTACCGCCGGGAGCTGGATCGGGGCGGACGGCCGCCCGGTCGTCGCCGTGACCGACGACGCCACGGCCGCCGAGGTACGGCGGGCGGGAGTGCGGGCCGAGGTCAAGCGGCACAGCATGGCGGACCTCCGCTCGGCCACCGAGATACTGGAGCGTGCCCCCAGGGTGCCCGGCACCGCCTGGACGGTGGACTACGCCGCCAACCAGGTCACGGTGTACGCGGACCGCACCGTGTCCGCCGGCGACTGGTCGCGCATGTCCGGCGTCGCGGACCGGGCGGGCGACTTCGTCCGTATGCGGCGGACCGGGGGCGCCTTCACCACCAGGATCAATGGAGCGGTACCCATCTTCAACGGGACCGGCCGCTGCTCGGTGGGGTTCAACGTCACCGACGGGCGGGACAACTACCTGCTGACGGCCGGGCATTGCGGTCCGGTCGGCACCCCCTGGTTCCGCGGCACCGCGGGCGACGCACGACTCGGGACGACAGTCGCCCGCACCTTCCCGGGCAAGGACTTCTCCCTCGTCCGGTACGACGACCGCGGCGCGTTCGACGGCGGTAACGCCGTCGACATCGGCCAGGGCCGGAGCGTGCCGGTGGTCGGCGCCGCCGAACCGGTCGTCGGCCAGGAGGTCTTCCGCAGTGGCAGCACCACGGGGCTGCGTTCGGGCCGGGTGACCGCGCTGAACGCCACGGTGAACTACCGCGAGGGCACGGTCGGCGGGCTGATCGCGACCACCGTCTGCGCCGAGCCGGGGGACAGCGGCGGCCCGCTCCTCGCCGAGGGACTGGCCCTGGGAGTGACCTCGGGCGGCAACGGCGACTGCGTGGCGGGCGGCATGACGTTCTTCCAGCCCGTGCCCCCGGCGCTGACGGCTCTCGGCGTCCGGATCATCGACGGGCGCACAGCCGCCGACCGGAACACCGCCGCCGCTCCTCCGTCCGCGCCCCCGCCGGGCGCACCGTCCGCCGCCGGAGCCGCGCCGCCCGCCCAGGCCGTCGCGCCGCCGGGGGGCACGGGCCGGCGGCCGGTCACGTCCATCGTCGAGGCGCGCCGACTCGTTCCCGGTCTGGGCGTCATCGGGGTGAGCCTGCTCGCCCTGCTCGCCGTCGGCCGGCTCCTCGCCGAGCGCGCCGACCGCGACCACCTCCGCGCGCACTACTCCCAGCACTGGGGTTGACGCTGGACGGATTATCCGGTTCGTGTCGAATAATCAGGTTATCGACCTTCGTGCTTATGGTGAGGCCGCTGAAGCCACCCCCTAGCCTGGGAGACATAGCAATGGGTCAGTCCGCACGTACCTGGGGCGCCGTCATCTCCACCGCCGCGCTGATCGCCGGCTCGGTCGGAACGGCCGTCGCCGTCTCGTCCCCGTCCTCCGCGCCGAAGAAGCCCGCGGCCACCGCCGCGCACACGACCGCGACGGCCGACGCCACGGTCAAGAGCGTGCGCGCCTGGCAGCAGTTCCGCATCCGCGGCGTGGTCAAGAGCCTGCCCCCGGGCAGCCGCGTCACCCTCCAGCAGAAGCAGCACGGGCGCTGGACGACGCTCCCCGCCTCGATGAACACGACGTCCCGCTCCACCTACAGCATGCGCGTCGTGCTCGGGATGAAGGGCCACAACAAGCTGCGTCTGGTGGACAGCCGCAAGCGGGTCGTCTCACCCGTCATCAACGTCTGGGTGCGCTGACGCCGGCCGCCCCACCGCGGGCGGCCCCCCCCCGGCCACCGGGCTGGACGCCGCCTCGGCGGCGCGGGCCCGGCCGGGAGGGGCCACGCGCCGGCGCCCATCCGTACGGCCGGGTGCCGCGGAAGGTCCGGTCGCCGCGCTGGCCGGTGATGGTACCTAGTAGGTACCATCACCGGTATGCCGTCCTTGAACATCACCTTCACCGACGAGGAGCTGGAGGAGGTCCGCGCCGCGGCGGCCGCTGAAGGCAAATCGCTCAAGCAGTACGTCCACGACCTCCCCCTCCGCGAACGGCAACGGCGGCAGTTCGTCCGCTACGCCGTCTCCTGGGGCGAGGCCCACCGCGCCGAGTTCGACGAGGCCTTCCCCGACGAGATCCCCCGGGCCGGGGCGCGGCGGGGAGGCGCGGCCGCCTGATGGTGTTCTACATCGACGTGCCCTGGCTCCTCGACGTACAGGAGCAGGCCGTGCCGGAAGACGTGTCCGTCGCGGACTACTCCGCCCTCGTCGCGGCCGTCGCCCGGCACAAGACCCGCATCCCGCGCCCCACGACGGCCGAACCCGACCCCGCGTGGCGCGCGGCGGCCCTCCTCCACACCCTCGTACGCCTCCAGCCCCTGCCGCACCGCAATTCCCTGTACGCCTGCCAGGTGGCCGTCGCCTACATGCATGCCGCCGGCGAGGGCATCGACGCCCCGTACGGAGCGCTGGTCGAGCTGGTGCGCGACATCCAGGCGGCGAAGGCCACGGTCTACCAGGCGGCGGACCGCCTGCGCGGCTGGCGGATCTGACCCGCCGACAGGCCCCGCACACGCGTGGGGAGTGGCGGGCCGTGCCCACCGGGCGATCCATGCCCCGTACAGGCTACTTACGGCAACCTCGCACCCGGCTGATCGTTTGCAGTCCTGGGCGTACCCCTTCGCCCACGACCGACTCTCTGGAGGCCCGATGCGCCGGAAGCTCTCGACGGCTGTCGCCGCGCTCGCGTTCGCTACCACCACCGCTCTGAGCGGCGTCGTCGCCGCGGCCGGCCCCAGCGCCGCCGCCGACCCGATCCCGGTCGGCACCGTCCCGGTCGACCCGCTCCCGATCGACCCGATCCCGGTCGGCATCGTCCCCGTGGGCGGCGTGCCCACCGCCACCGCTCCCGCCCCGGTCCACGACCCGGCCGTACGCGCGGAGGCGGACCGGGTCATGAACCTCACCTACCGCGAGTTCGCCCGCACCCCGCGCGTCGCGCCGTTCGACTGGACGACGGACGGCTGCTCCGTACCCGTCGGATTCGCCCCCTACAGCCAGGTGTTCCGCCCCGCCTGCGTGCAGCACGACTTCGGTTACCGGAACTACGGCGCGCGTCACGAACTGCGGCTCAGCCCGACCCGTGAGGCGAAGAACTGGATCGACGGCCGGTTCCGCACCGAGATGGAGCGGATCTGCCAGGACACCTACGTCACCACCGTGGCCAACCTGAACTGCGTGAACGCGGCCCGCTCCTACTACGTGGCCGTCAGCCTGGGGGGCGACGGGGCGTTCTTCTGACGGCCCGTCCGGCCGGGCGGGCGCGTCGGTGGTGCGCTACCGCTCGGCCGGCGGCACCCCCGGCCCTCCGGTGAAGCGGTGCCACCAGTGGTGGCGCCTCGGGTGCACCGCCCGGCCGAGCCGGCGGCCCAGCAGCAGATAACCCAGCAGCGCGCCCGACGTGTTGAGCAGGACGTCGTCGACGTCGAAGGCCCGCCCCGTGATCAGGGCACCCTGGACGAGCTCGACCAGCAGCATCACCAGCGCGGTGACCACCGCCACGCGCACCAGCCCGCGAGCGGGGGGCACCAGCACCGGCAGCAGCACACCGAACGGGACGCCGAGCAGGACGTTGCCGCCGAGCTGCTTGAGGGTGTCCCGGAAGGCCGGCTGCGCGAGGTAGTCGCGGATGGAGTCGCCCGGCCGCAGATTGGTGTGCGTCATCGGCTCGGAGGCGGCCGATGGTTCCAGGGTCAGCCTGGCCAGTACCACGGCGAAGGCCACCATCGCCGCGAAAGCGAGCAGCATGGCCGCCACCCGGCCCCACCGGGGCGCTCCCCGTCCGTCCCGTTCCGCTTTGCCGCGCAGTTCCGTCCGCGCCATCACAGGCCCCCAACTCAGGTCGGTCCGCTCCAGCTTCCGTTACCCCCGAAGGGGGAGGGCACGCCCTGTGACGATGTGTGACCGTCCGGGATGCGGATGCGGGAAGGCTCTGTTTGTCTGATCTGGCCCGGCCCCAGCGGCCCCACCCGACGGAAGGATCACCATGAGCACCGCGGACGAACCCGGCAACCGGATCAGCCAGATGCGCGCCAAGGCGCAGGAACTGGAGCAGGCGGCCGAGCGCGCCACCGACCCGCAGGACCGTCAGCGGCTGCGGGACAAGGCCCGCCGGCTCAAGGAGCAGAGCGAGCAGGAGCGCGGCATGGCCGGCGGAAACGTCGACCCGATGTAGCGCTCACCGCGGAGCCCCCGCGATCGCGCGGTCCGCGCGGTCGCGCAGGGGCGTGTGCGGCGGACGCCCCGGGGCGGTCGGCGGCCGCCCCGGCCTAGCGGACGCGTCCTTCCGGTTCCTCCTCGTCGTCGTCCTCGGGCAGGTGGACGTCGTCCACGGCGATGTTCACCTCGACGACCTCCAGGCCCGTCATGCGCTCCACCGCCTCCACGACGTTCTCGCGCACGGCCCCGGCCACGTCCACGATGGGGACGCCGTACTCGACGACGAGTTCGAGATCGACGGCGCTCTGGCGCTCGCCGACCTCGACCTTGACGCCGCGCGTGATGCTCGCGCGCCCGCCCGGTACGCGGTCGCGCACGGCCCCGACGGTACGGGCCAGGCCGCCGCCCAGAGCGTGGACGCCGTCCACCTCTCTGGCCGCCATCCCGGCGATCTTGACGACCACGCCGTCCGCGATGGTCGTCCTGCCCCGCGCCGCCGGGTCGGCAGCGGGACTCCTCGAACCGCTCGGCTCCGTCATGAGGAAGCCACCTCCTCGGGTGCGAAGGATCGGGGAAGTTCCCCATCTCAGCGTGCGCCCGGCACACCGCCCCCGCCACGCGGGACACCGTGCGACACATCGTGTGACACGCGCCGTCCGTGTGCGCTGCGTAGCGACATGCGCACGCTTCGGGTACGGTCGAGGGCAGAGAAGTCGTGGTTCCGAAGTGTGCGCCCGTGATCGCGATCACGGGCGTTCGTGCTGTCACACCCCATGTCGGGCCCGCACTCTCCGGGCCCGCACGGTGCGGGCCGTTCACTCATAGGAGGCCGATATGGCTACCGGAACGGTCAAGTGGTTCAACAGTGAGAAGGGCTTCGGCTTCATCGCCCAGGACGGCGGCGGACCGGACGTCTTCGCCCACTACTCCAACATCACCGGCGGCGGCTACCGCGAGCTGCTGGAGGGGCAGAAGGTGACCTTCGACGTCACCGAAGGGCGCAAGGGCCCACAGGCGGAGAACATCGTCTCGGCCTGACGCCCCGGCGGGGCGGCCACGGACCGTGCGGAGCACGGGCACCGGCGCGCGGCGCCGCCGTGGCCGCCCCGCGGTCGTTCCGGGTGGTCGCGGCGCGCCGCTCCGTTCCGGGGGTGCCGGCCCCCCGCCGCCAATCGAACAGGCGTATGATTCTGGCCATGGCCGGATACCGCTTCCCCGACGACCTGCGCGCCGCGCAGACCCGCCTGCACCGGGCGACCGCCGAACTCGCCGCCCTGTGCCGCAAGCTCCCCTGGAGCGTCGAGCCCACGCCCGGGCGCCCGGGCACCGAACACCCGCACACCGGGCAGGTCACCGCCGGCCGTCCGGAGAGCCCCGGGTGGACCGAGGAGGAGAAGAGAGCGGTGGCGCGGCTGCGCACGGAGTGCGTCGAGCTGTCGCTCCGCATCAGCACCCACGCCCACTGGTACGCGTTCGAAGCGGAGGAGCGCGTACGGGCGCGCGCCGAACTGAAGGCCGTCACCCGGCGGACGGCGACGCCGCCGCGCGACACCACCGAAGCCGCCTGACCCGTGACCCCGCCGACGACGTCCGACAGGACAGGACAGGACCGTGTCCGAGCCACTGCCGTCCCCGTACCCGCCCGACGACGAGCGGCTGGCCGCCATCGAGGCGTACCTGACCGTGCAGATCATGCACGTCAGGCAGCAGCGCGCGGCGAAGGCCCGCGAGCGGGAGATCCAGCGGCGCACGGCTCCGCCGGCCCCTCCGCCGTACCGCATCCAGCGCAGCCTGGACGCCACCCGCACCCCGGTGAAGGTGCACATCGGAACCTGCGCGCTGGCCGGCCGGGGCGCCGCCGGGGCGTCGCGGGAGACGGCGCGGCGCGCCCTGGCGGACCAGGTGGAGGCGTGCGCGGTGTGCCGTCCCGACACCGAGCTGGGCGTCATCGAGGGCTAGGGAGTGGCCGGAAAGTATCGGCGTCCGCCCGAAGGGCGGGTCGCCGCGGACCGGGTGAGACGTCACGGACACGATCCAGGCGGTCACCGCACCGGAGGGGCCCCGGCCGAGGACGGTCCGGCTCCGCAGGACCCGCCGCGGGTGCGGGCCGGCGCGGGGGCCCGGGAGCCCGGGCCCTCAGGCGCCGGACGCGCCGAGCGAACGCAGGGCGGCCTTGTGCGCCGCGTCGAGGGCCTGGTCGGCCGGGACGGGTACGTCGGGGACGACCCCGACACCCTCCCAGTTCGTGCCGGTCACGGTGTTGACCGTGCGGGCGGTGGGGACCGTCACGAGGACGTGCTCGGCCACCGGGTACCGGGCGGTGGGATGGGCGCCGCCGCGGGTCGTCTCGCCGTACACCGTCGCGCGGCCGTGGGCCTGGAGGGTGTACGCCACGTCCTCGCCGCCCGAGAAGGTCAGGGCGCTGGTCAGCACGTGGACCGGCCGGTCCAGGTAGCGCGGGCCGGGGAGGTGGGCGATGGTCCAGAACTGGCGGGTGGAGTCGGTCGAGCGGTCGTAGATGTCGTTGAGGTGCAGCTGGTCGTCGGGGAAGAAGTAGCTGCACCACATGGCCGCGCCCTCGGGTGCGCCGCCCCGGCAGTCGCGGAGGTCGAGTATCAGGGCCGAACTGAGGGCGACCAGCTCCATCGCCGCGCCGATCGCCCGGCCGCCCTCGCCCGCGTCCGCGACGCGCCGGATGTCGATCAGCCCGATGCCGCCGTCCAGCCGCTCGAAGCGGCGGATGCCCTGGTTCTCCGCCCTGAGCAGTTCGAGGAAGGCCGACCGGCCCTCGTCCCCGGCCGCCGGGTCCATGTCCTGCGGCTCGTCCGTCCACAGCAGCCGGAGGTGCTTGTCCGGGCAGACCTCCTGCAGGTGGGCGGTCACCGCCTCGCAGAGCGCCGGGCCGTCCAGGCCGTCGTACTCGCCGGAATCGAGGCGCCGGCGGATCGCGGCGTCGATGGGCGCGGTCTTCCCGGGGAAGACGTATCCGGCGATGATCCGGTCCAGGGCGCGGGTGATGATCTCTGCGTTCGTGGGCATGACCGGTCATGCTAGGCCGCCAACCCCCCTTTCCTTGAACGCTTTTACCGGGCACGGTCGACCGCCCACGCTGTACGGCGGGCGGTTATTGAGGTGCGTCACGGCCGGCCCCTGCGTAGGGTCGACGCCCGTGGAACCGCTCAGTGAGAAACAGATCCGCTCGTCCTTCGTGAACTGCACCAAGGGCGAGGCCATGCGGCTGAAGCTGCCCGCCGACTTCGCCGGCCTGCCGTGGGACGACCTGGACTTCCTCGGCTGGGTGGATCCAGGGGCTCCGCTCAGGGCCCATCTCGTGCTGCCCCGCGCGGACGGTCCGCTGGGGATCACCCTGCGCGTCCCCGCGGTGGGACGGACCAGTGCGGTGAAGTCGAGCCTCTGCCAGATCTGTCTCACCGGACACGCCTCCTCCGGGGTCACCCTGCTCGCCGCCCCGCTGGCGGGCGCACGGGGGCGCGAGGGCAACACGGTCGGCATCTACGTCTGCTCCGACCTGGCCTGTCCCCTGTACGTCCGCGGCAGGCGGCAGCCGAAGCTGCGTTCCGGACGGTACGAGGAGTCCCTCACCGTCGAGGAGCGGATCGCCCGCATGGCCGGCAACCTGGACGCGTTCGCGGCCAAGGTCACCGGCGGCTGAGACGCCGCCCCGGGCCGGCCGGGACGGATGGGGCGGGATGCGGGAGAATACGGAAGTGGAGCGTGGTTTCTCCCGCGCGTGAGTCCATCCCATGAAGCAGGTGCTGCCATGGAACACGAATCGGAAGCACGCATCATCGGACGGATCGAACGAGGGCTCACCAACGACGATCCCGACCTCGCCGCCCGGATGAACACGCTCAACGCCCAGTTCTCCGGGGAGGGCGGGAGCGGCGAGCCGCCCCCGTTGCGCCCGGGGCGGAGCCGTCGCACCAGGACCACCCTGGTGCTGGTGGTCATCGCCCTCGTGGGACTGCTCCTCACGGCGATCCTCAACGCGTCGTCGAGCGAGACCCCGACCCCGCCCAGCAGCTTCACCCCGGCCGCGTCCCCCTGGTGAGCGGTCCGGTGCCACGGCTCCGCCGGGGGGACCGGTCGTCAGGGGGGCCGCCGGGCCCGCGCGGCCACCGCGGTCCCCTCCGGGGGCGGTCGCGGGACGGCGCGCGCCGGTGGGCGCATCCCGGGAAGGGCGCGCCCACCGGGGGCGTCAGGACAGCAGCTCCTTGCGGTCACCGCCGGTGGTGATCTCGATCTTGCGCGGCTTGGCCTGCTCGGCGAGCGGGATGCGCAGGCTCAGCACTCCCGCGTCGTACGTCGCCTCGATGCGCTCCGTGTCCAGGGTCTCGCCCAGGAAGACCTGGCGGGTGAAGGTGCCGGTGGGCCGCTCCGAGATCACCGGCTCGACGCCCTCGCCGCCGGTCACGGGCCTGCGCTCGGCCTGGACGGTCAGGACGTTCCGTTCGACCTTCAGGTCCACCGTGTCGGGGTCGACGCCGGGCAGGTCGAACATGACCCGTACCGAGCCGTCCTCGCGCCAGGCGTCCATGGGCATCGCCGCAGGACGTCGCGCACCGTCGAAGAGTTGCTGGGTGAAGCGGTCCAGCTCACGGAAGGGGTCCGTCCGCATCAGCATCGAGTCGTCGCCTCCTCGTGGTCGTCATCCATAGCCGTGGCGAGGCAAGTGCGGTGACTTGCTCGACATTTATATAGCTCGCACCAGGCAAGTTGACAAGTGGAGACTCAAGTTACCTGCCTTGCCCGGTCACCCCGGCACCCTCCTACGTCGACGGCCGCCCGGCGAGGTCGTCCAGAGGCCCGCATGGCCTCGGGGTGGGCACCCGTCGGCAGCCCACGCTGCCGCTGGGGAGCAGCGTCGCCCCGGCGAACGGGACCGGGACGGACAGGCCGGGCACGGCGAGATCCTCGGGCCGGTCCCGCTCGTTCCCGCCGGCCCGACGCCCCCGGGCGCCCACCCGCTCGGCCCGGTCGCGCAAGTCCTGGTCGTCGTCATGTGATCGCCTGGCGCACGAAGCCGGCAGCCACCTGATCGGGCCCCGCGCGCCCATGGCGGGCGGACGCGTTTACCCCGGGCGGCGCGGGAAACGCGGCACAGGTGCCGGGGGGACGCCCGGTGCCGGGGGAGGCCGACCGCCCGGGAGGCTGTGATGGAGTACGTCGAAGAGGGCCCCTACCGGTTCCGCATCGCGCCACGGGGCACCATGCGCGTCCCGGGCGTGGTGTTCGCGTCCCGGGCGCTGCTGCGGGACGCGGAGAAGGCACTGGACCAGGTCGTCGACGTGGCGACGTTGCCGGGCATCGTGGACGCCTCGTACGCCATGCCCGACGTCCACTGGGGTTACGGCTTCCCCATCGGCGGAGTGGCCGCCACCGACGTCGACGACGGCGGTGTGGTCTCGCCCGGCGGCGTCGGGTTCGACATCTCCTGCGGCGTGCGGCTGCTCGCGGCCGACTGCGACCGGCGGACCCTGGAGCCCGTGCTGCCCTCGCTCATGGACGGACTCGGCCGCGTCGTCCCGCGCGGCGCCGGCCCGGGAGGGGTCTGGCCCGTGACCGGCGCCGGGCTGGATCGGATCCTCCGGGGCGGTTCGCGGTACGCGGTGGAGGAGGGCCACGGCGAGGAGCGGGACCTGCGGCGCTGCGAGGACGGCGGAGCGGTCGCCGACGCGGACGCGGAGCGGGTGGACGAGCGGGCCCGGGAACGGGGACTCGGCCAGGTCGGCAGCCTCGGCTCGGGGAACCACTTCCTCGAGGTCCAGCAGGTCGCCGAGGTCTACGACGCGCCCGTGGCCACCGCGTTCGGCCTCGCCGCCGGCCAGGTGTGCGTGATGATCCACTGCGGCTCGCGGGGGCTCGGGCACCAGATCTGCTCGGACCACGTCCGGCTGATGGACCGGGCCATGGCCCGGTACGGGATCACCGTCCCCGACCGGCAGCTGGCCTGCACCCCGGTCGACTCGCCGGAGGGCCGCGCCTACCTGGGCGCGATGGCCGCCGCCGCCAACTACGGCCGCGCCAACCGGCAGCTGCTGGCCGAGGCCGCCCGCCGCGTCTTCCGGCGCGAGGCGGGCGCGCGCCTCACGCTGGTGTACGACGTGTCCCACAACCTCGCCAAGATCGAGACCCACCAGGTGCGCGGTCGGCCGCGCCGGCTGTGCGTGCACCGCAAGGGGGCCACCCGGGCGTTCCCGCCCGGCCACCCGGAACTGCCCGAGGACCTGCGCGCCGTGGGCCAGCCGGTGCTCATCCCCGGCACCATGGGGACCGCCTCGTACGTCCTCACGGGCGTTCCCGGAGGCGGCGCCTTCCACTCCACCTGTCACGGGGCGGGCCGGGTGATGAGCCGTCACCAGGCCGCCCGCACCGTCGGCGGCAAGCAGCTGCGGGAGCGGCTGGAGGCGGACGGCATCGCGGTGCGCCCGGTGTCGTGGCGCGGCCTGGCGGAGGAGACCCCCGAGGCCTACAAGGACGTCACCGAGGTGGTGGCGGCGAGCGAGGGCGCGGGGCTGTGCCGGAAGGTGGCCCGCCTCGTCCCGCTCGGCGTGGTCAAGGGATAGCCGTCACCCCCGCCCGGCCCGCTCACACGTCGACCGTCACCGCGCACGACCACCCGTAGGGATCCGGGGCCAGGTACAGCTCGTGCCAGGACACGGCCTTCGGCACGGCGCCGGTGATCGGCACCGACGCCACGTCCGTCACCGCCATGCGGACGTCCAGCCCGCCCTCCACCGTCTCCACCTCGACGTCCACCGGCACGTCACCGTCCACCTCCAGTCGGAACACCACCTCGTCCAGCAGCGCGGCCAGCAGGTCGTCGTCGCTGCACTCCGTCACCTGCACCTGCCGTACCGCGGTCGCCCGCTGCCCGGAAAGGTCCGCGAAGCACTCGACCATGCCGAGCACCGCCTCCACCAGGCACTGCTCGCGGCTCCCGCCCCACGCCTCGACGCGCACGTCAGCCGTGTGCGGCACCGTCCGGTGCCCGCTCGCCCCGGGGCGGCGGACCCATGTGTCGTCGTCCGTGTCACCGGCCATGCCGACCGCGTGCCCCTCCCGCCCCGCCCGCATGCCTCCCGAGCGGCACCGGTTGCCCCGCACCGTCCGGAACGCCCGTACGGGCGGAGGTCTCCGCACCGTCGTCGCCCCCGGTCGCGCCGCGGCCGTCCCCGGGCGGGTCCTCCGCGAGCAGCAGGGTCGCCAGGAGGGCCGCCGAGCGGTTGCTCAGCGCGTCGGCCGCTTCGAGGAGCCGGTGCTGTCGCGTGAGGGGCAGGGACAGCGCCACGCACCCCGCCCGCCCGGCCACCGTGAGGGGGAACGCGACGCACACCTCGTCGTCGGAGTACTCGAGCAGGTCGAACTGGGCCGCCAGCGGCCCGTGGTGGTCGAGGGCCTGGAACAGATGGCGGTGGTCGGTGATGGTGCGGGACGTGAGCGGGAGGGGCCGGCGCCGGTCGAGGTGATCCATACGGTCCTCGAAGTCCAGCTGCGCCAGCAGGCTCTTGCCGACGGCGCTGGCGTGCGCGGCCTCGCGGAAGGGCACCCACTCGCGTACCGCCGGCGCGCCCGGCCCGGCGGCGTACTGGGTGATGCGCACCTCGCCGTCGGTGTAGCGGCTCACATAGACCGCGGCGCCGACCCGGTCGCGCAGCTCGGAGAGGACCTTCCGCAGGGCGTTCTGGCGCTCGGTGCCCCCGTGCTCGGCCCAGACCCGCAGGAGCGGTCCGGCGGTGTACGTCCCCGGCTCCGGGACCGCCACCAGCCGCTGCTCGGACAGCCAGGTCAGGAGGCGTTCCAGCGCCGGCGCCTCCATGCCGGTGTCCCGCGCGAGCCGGACGGCGCTCATCGGCCCGTCGGCGCCGCCGATGGTGTGGAGCACGTCCAGGACGCGCATGGCCTCCTGCCAGCGCTGGGCCGACTCGTGCGCGGACGGCACCTGCCGGGCGAGGTCCGTCAGGGACGGGGACCGCATCGGCGACGGGGTCCACAGGCTGCTGCGCCCGGCGTGGCCACCGGGCACCCACAGGCGGCCCGCCGGGGCGGGCCCGAACGCGGGCGCGCCGGGCAGCGTCGCCGGGGCCGTCCCATGGGCGGGGACCGGCGCCGTCCCCCGCCCCGGGGCGGACGCCGCTGCCGGGCGGTCCGCCCCGGGGAGGGGGACCGGTGCCGACGTCGCGGGACCCGGATCCGGCGCCGTCCCCGGCGGGTCGGGGGGCGGGGCCGGGTCCGCCGGAGCGGCTGTACGCGCCGCCCCTGCCGGACCGGCGGGGTGGTCCGTGCCCGTGGCGGATGTCGTGGTGGCAACGATCCGTACCGGCGGCGCACCCGCGCCGGGCGGCCCCACCCGGTCGGGCTCCCCGGCCGCGCGGCCGGCCCCGGGGCGGGTGGGGGGCCCGTTCCCGGGCGACGCGGTGAGCGGCCGTCCGAGGGCGGCACGGACCTCGTCGGCGAACTCCGGGTCCTGCGCCGGGGCGCCCCGCCACGTCTCTCCGGCGGCGACGGCCGGGCCCAGCAGCGCCCGGGCGTCGCCGTGCCCGTACCGTGCCGCCTCGGCCACGAGGAACTCGGCGTCCTCGCGGCCCTCGTCCCCGAACCGGCGGTGGACGACGACCGCCAGGCGGAACAGCGCCCCGGGATGGCCCTGTTCGCCGGCCCGGCCCAGCAGATCCCCCGCCGTGGCCAGCTCGTCGCGCCGCAGCGCCTTGGTGCCGAGCCGGTAGAGGGAGTTCGCCAGGGCCCGCTCCTCCTCCGACTCCTCGTCGCCGGAGGAGGGGCCGCAGGTCCCGTACGGCCGGTCCCAGAAGTCCCCCGTCCCCTCCAACTCCCTCAGCAGTTCGGTGAGCCCGGCCGGAACCGGCGGTTCCGAGCACTCGTCCCGGGGACCGTCGTACCTGCTCACATCACTCACCTGATTCCCTTTCCGTGCACCGCCGTGTCCGTCCGCCGCTGAGGGCGGCAATGCCGTCCGAGCCTGCGCCGCAGCTCGACGACCGCCTTGTGCCGCTGGACCCGCAGGTTCTCCAGCGATATACCGAGCACCTCGGCGATCTCCCCGTCCTCCAGCCCCCGGGCCTGCAGTTCGACGATCCGCCTGCGTGAACCCGGCGCCATCTCCTCGATGGCGGGCACCACCAACTCCTGGAGCACCCGCAGGTCCCCGGCCGGCGCGGGCGACCGCCGCTCCTGCAGGCGGGTCAGCACGGCGTCCGCCACCAGCACCGACCGCTCCCGGCGGAACGTGCTGACGGCCAGGTTGTGCGCCGCCCCGAGCAGGTAGGCCATCAGGCGCTCGCCGGGCACGACCCGCCCCGTGACGCACGCGCGGGCGACCCGCAGGAACGCCTCCTGTGCCACGTCCTGGCCCTGGACCAGCGAGATGCGGAAGGTCCGGCGCAGGGCGTACGGAGCCTGCTCGATGTACGCCGGATAGATCTCCAGCAGGCGCCGGCCGAGGTTCCCCGGCAGCCCGAGTGGCTCGCCGGGCGGTACGTCGTTCACCACAGGCCGCTCTCCTCGCGGCCCCCGTCCGGGGCGGGCCGCACCGTCCAGACGGTCAGCGCGCTGCCGTCGGCCGCCTCGTACCGCACCACCCGGGGGACGCGGCACCCGCACGGCCGCTGTGCCGCTCCGCGGGCCGCGCCGATACCCGCACCCGGCGTGCGCCGGGCCGGCCGCCTCCGGCGCAGGCGCCGCACGGCGTCCAGTGCCTGCGCCGCGCCCAGCGCGGCCGTGACCCATCCGACCCAGTCCAGGGACGACGTCATGCAAGGGCTCCCGATCTTCCGTGAGAGAGCGCGGCGCGGTGTGCGCCGTCACCCTTGGACGCCTCGGAGCGCGGGGACATTAACGCGTGATCACAAAAGGTTCGAAGATGCTCGCCCCCTAGCGGATAGTGACACCGTCCTGTCGGGTCAGGACCGGATATGACCGTCGGCGTCAGGTCGCGGAGCGGCGTCGTACACAGAAGTCATGGGCGAGGAGAAGACGTGGTGGCATCCCGGTGAGATCGTTCCCCGGCGGGATCCACGAGCATTCACGAGTGCGACCGCGGGGCCGGTCACCGCTGGAGCACCGACGTGAAAGGCCACCGCTCCCCACCCCTGCCGCCGGCTGCGCGGCGGCTCGTGGTCGGTGAGGACGGAGGCGCACCAGGACGGCCCAGCGGCCGCCGCGCGAACGGAACCGGCCGGATCGGGCCGGGGGTATGGCCCGTGACGATTCTTCTGACTAAGGTCAGACAATGGACGCGACGCAGATCGAACAGGTGCGACGGTTCACCCGCACGGTCACCGAGCGGGTGGGGGTGCTCCACGACCACTTCCTGGGCCGCGACCGGCCCGTCGGCGAGGCCCGGTTCCTCTGGGAGATCGGGGAACACGGGCAGGACGTACGGCGGCTGCGCGAGCGGCTCGGGCTCGACTCCGGCTACGTCAGCCGACTGCTGCGCTCGCTGGAGGCCGACGGGCTGGTGACGGTCGAACCGCACGTTCAGGACCGGCGTAGGCGCACCGTCCGGCTCACCGCCGCCGGCCGTGCGGAGCGTGCCGTACTGGACGGGCGCAGCGACGAGCTGGCCGGCGCCCTCCTGGCGCCGCTCAACGACGGACTGCGTGCCCGGCTGGTCGCCGCCATGGCCGAGGTCGACCGGCTGCTCACCGCCGCGACCGTCACGCTGGACGACGTCGATCCGGACGACCCCGACGCCCAGCGGTGCCTGCGGGCGTACTTCACCGAGCTGGCGGAGCGCTTCGACACGGGGTTCGACCCCGCGCGGAGCCTGCTGCCCGACGCGGGCGGGCTCCGGCCGCCGCGAGGGGTGTTCCTGGTCGCCCGGCTGCACGGCGAGCCCGTCGGCTGCGCCGGACTGAAGCTCCCTGCCGACGCCCCGGCGGAGGTGAAACGCATGTGGGTCGCGCCGCGGGCCCGCGGTCTCGGTCTCGGCCGCCGGTTCCTGGCCGAGCTGGAGACGCGGGCGGCGCGGCACGGCTCCCGCGTCCTTCGCCTGGACACCAACAAGGCCCTCGAAGCGGCGATCCGCCTCTACCACGCGTACGGCTTCCAGGAGGTCCCGGCCTTCAACGACGAGCCGTACGCCGACCACTGGTTCGAGAAGCGGATCGCACCGGCCGGCGACCACCCCCCGCAGGCCGGTGGCGCCCGGGGCGGCGGCCAGGCGTAGTGGCGGTACACGTCCGGGCCACGCGGCCGGGCCTCCCGCCTCCACCGTCGAGGACCCGGACTCCTGGACGTCCGAACGGGCCGGCCGCGTCGCCTCCGCCGTCGTCGACGCGCTGACGGCCGACCGACGGCGCGGCTATGCTCGGAGCCCCCCGCCATCCGAGGAGCCATGACCACCCCCGCACGGAACCTGCCCCAGCTGCTGATCGAGGCCAAACGCTGGTTCGACGAGGCGTTGCAGGAGAGCATGCGGGCGGCGGGCGAACAGCCGGTGACCGCCGCCCAGGGCGCGGTGTTCGCCACCCTGGACGACGAGGGCACCACCATCTCGGAACTGGCCCGCCGGATCGGCGTCACCCGCCAGACCGTGCACCAGGCCGTCCACGGCCTCATCGGAATGGGCCTGCTGGAGCAGGTTCCCGACCCCGGCTCCGCCCGCAGCCGCCTGATCCGCACCACCGCCGAGGGCGCCCGCGTCCACCGCCGCGCCCTGGCCACGCTGGAGGTCCTCGAGGAGCAACTGGCGCGGCGCATCGGCCAGGACGCCGTCACCGGCCTGCGGGCGGCCCTGACGGCCCCCTGGGGCGAGCCGCCCCTGATCCGCGCGCCCTGACCGCACCGGCACGCCCGGCGCGCCGCACCGCCAGCGTCCGCAGCCGTCCCACCGCCCGTACGTCGGGCGTCGGCCGCACCGCCCGTGCGAGGACCGTCACTCGGGGCCGCAGTGCCCGGCTCCGAGCGGGTGCCCGCCGCCCCGGCGGATCGGCACCCGGCGGTGTCAGTGGCCCGTGCCAGGATGCCTTGCATGATTGTCGCGCTGCCCACGACGCCCCTCTCCTCCACGCTGTACGTCGACTGGGTCCTGGCCCGGGACCCCGCAGCCGCGCCCGCCGCGCGGGAGTCGCTCGACGCCGTGGGCAAGGGCCTTCCCATGGCCCGGGAGAAGCCCGGGCGATTCCTGGACGGCGTCGCGATACGCGCCCGACAGCTGCCGCCGGCCCATCTGCCGTGGTTCTGGGACACCGTGGGCCACCGGCTCACCGCCGCGCTCCGTGCGCCGCGCCACGCGGCCCGGGCCTACGGGGAGGCCAGGAAGGCCGAGCGGGAGCACGCCCTGGCGGTCGACCCGGACTTCCACCGGGCCAACACCCTGCTGTTCGCCCGCGCGGGCGCCCTGCCCGCCACGGAGCTGACGGCGTATCAGCGGTGGCTCGCGGCCGGTTTCCCGCCGAAAGAGGCCCATGAGGAGTACGTCCGGCTGCTGACCGTGTGGGCCGCGTCCCCCGGCGACCTCCCGGCCGATTTGGCGCGCCGGGTGCGGGCCTCGGCCCGGTCGGCGGCGCTGGGCACCGACGAGGAGGCACGGGTCCTGGGCGCGGTCCTTTCCCGGGCACGCGGAAAGGCCCTGCCGGACTCCCTCCTGGACGCGGCTGCCGCCGTACTGGCCGAACACCCGCGGAACGACGAGGTGAACGCCGCCCTCGTCGACCTCTTCCCCACCTCCAGGAGCGACGCCGGCCCCTGGCTGCGGCTGCTGATCCGCTCGGGCGCGGCCGAGGCGCTGGCGGCCGGCCGGATCGTCCCCGAAGGCGGACACGCCGCATGGCTGGGCCGGTACGCCGGCGACTACGCCTTCCGCCCGTCGGGCGGCGGGATCGTGCACCAGCCGATGCCGCCGGAATTGTTCGAGCTGGTCACGCTGCTCGCCCCACGGCTGCGCGCGGCCGGGGACCCCGTGCGCATGCACAGGACCAAGTGGCACTACACCGGGCTCGACGCGGACCTGCTCGACGCCTGTCTCGCCGAGGGCATCCCCGTGGAGGACCCGGGCGGGCGCGTGGGCCTGCGGTTCTGGGGCGACCGGTCGCGCCGCGACCTGAAGGCCCTGGCCGAGGACCCGGTCTTCGGGCCGCGTCTCGAAGGCACCGTCCACGAGGAGCTGCTGCGCGGGCACTTCTCCGGTTCCCGCGCGGCCGGTACGGCGATCACCCGGCTCCCCGCGAACTCGGGCATCGCCGCCGAGGTGCACCGCCGGGTCGACCGGCTGCTCGACGCGCTGCGCGGCGGCGGGCTCGGCGCCGCCGACGAGGCCGTGGCCGAACTGGCGACCCTGCTCGACCGGCCCACCGCGACCGCGCTGGACGGCATCGAGGAGGCCCTGGCCGCACTGGACCTGGTGGGCCCGCTGGCCCGCACGCTGCGCGCCGGGCTGCCGGACGAGCTGGGCTGGCCGGCCCTCGACGACGTGCTCGCCGACTTCGCGCGGTCCGGCGACGAGGTCACGGGCGTCACCTGCACCTGGCCCGTGCTGACCGTGTACAGCCGCACCCGGGCGGTCGCCGTCGACCACGCCGGCCGACGTGCCGACCGCGCCTTCACCGTCCCGGACGACGCCACCACGCACTCCGCGCACTTCGCCGGCGGGCACTTCCTCGTCGGCTGGACCACCACGGGGGCCGGGTACGCCGAGCACGCCTTCTGGACCGACCGGCCCGAGCACGTCTTCGCGCCCGAGAACGTCCTCGGCATCATCCCGTTCGGCGGCTCGATCAAGGGCGGCCTCGGCTTCCACTTCGCGACCGCAGGCGGTGACGGGCGCCACGACGGGGAGCGCGTCCTGCGCCCCGGGGGCCGCGAGGGCATCGGCGGGCTCGACCTCCAGATGTCCGACGGGCACCGGATGTGGAGCTCCGACACCTACGCGGAGGGGTGGGCCCGACTCGACCCGGCCACCGGCGCCCGTACCCGGGACACCACGCTCCCGGCGTTCCACACGTCCGGCGCAACACCGCCGGGCACCGCCCTGTTCGCCCGGGCCTCCACCCTGGCACCGCTCCCGCCCGGCGCCCCCGCCTCCCCGCTGGGGCAGGCGGGCCACCTGACCGGCTGCCGGGTCTTCCACCGCACGGACCACCGCACCCCCGCCCCCACCGAGTTCGTCCTCCAGGGCATCGACGGACGCACCGCCACCTGCCGGGTCTCGGAACAGGGACAGGAACCCTGGGGCATCGTCCGTATGCCGGAGGGCGGCGAGGACGGCGTCCTCGCCGAGGAGGCGAGCATCCGCTGCCACGCCTCCCACGACGGCTCGCTGCTCTGGGAAGTGCACGGCTTCCCCGCCCCCAACGTCCCCCGCCACAGGGCCACCCGCCGCGGCCACGCCGGCGCCCCCTTCCCGCCGCCCGCCTTCTGGCACTTCCTGGCGCCCCGCGCCCCCGCCTCCTCCGCCGCCCTGCGCGCGATGACCGACGAGGACGCGCGCGCCCTTCTCGCCGACCCCGAGCAGGTCCCGCCCGGCGTGGCCGACGCCAGGATCGCGGCCGGTGTCCGGTCGGCCGCCCGGCTGGCGGCCGACGTGCTGCGCCGCCGCGAGGAGCTGTCCCGACGGGTCGGCATCATGCGCTCCGGGCCAGCCGTCCACCTGCCCGCCCCGGTGCCCGACACCGAGCTGGTACCGGCGCTGTGGGGCCTCCTGCCGGAGTCCCGCGCCCACAGCGACCAGCGCGACCCCCAGCCCCACCCGGCCACCCTCACCTCCGTCGCAGCGGACGGCGCCTTCCTGCGGGACGCGCTCGACGACGAGACCCGCCGGCTCGCCCCGCCCACGCCGCCCTACGACTGGAGCGCCCTCCTCGGGCACATCGACGCCGCGGCCTGGCGGGCGGCCGTGACCCCCACCGGCGACCGGGAACGGGCCGCGCTGACCGCCCTGCTGGACACCTGGGCCCGCCAGCCCTTCGCCGTACGCGGCAGCACCTGGCGTACCGGCCGGGCCCCCGCCGCCTCCTTCACCACCCCCGGGCCCCTTCCCGCCGCCCCGGGTCAGCCCGGCGTGCCCGACGCCCGGCACCTGCGGGCCGCCGTCTCCGGGCCGCTCAACTGGGCCGGCACCGTACGCTTCGTCCAGCCGGCCGACGCCCCCGCCCCGGCCGGAACGATCACCGCCGAGGAGGTGACCAACCCCGACCGGGCGTCCGCGCCCCACACCGTCACCGTCACGGTGGCCCGCGACGACGCCTCCCGGCTGACCCGCTTCCTCGACCTCCTCGCGGAGCACGGACCGCTGCCGGTGGACCCGGAAGCCGTCCTCGCCTTCTGCCGCCGCTCCGGGGTCCGGCGCTCCCTCGCGACCCTGGTCCTGGCCGGGCTGCCGCGCCCCATGGGCTACGAGGAGCGGAAGAAGCTGCCGCGCTCGGCGCCGTACAAGGCGGACAAGGACGTCGTGTCCGTGTACGAGGGACTGCCCCACACCATCGGCCCCTCCGGCACCGCGGCGGTCCTCGCCGCCGGCATCCCCGACGACCCGGCCGACCTGTGGGCGCACGGAGGAACGGTCCGGGCCGCCGAGCGGATGGCCGACGAGTGGAACCGGCTGGTCGGCCGCCTCCCCTACGCAGACGAGGACCTGGCCGTCGCCCTGGAAGCCGACCTCGGGCTCGGCATCGCCTGGGCCCGGCGCCTCTCCGCCCCCGCCGGCGGCGGCGAGGGGACCGGCACCGTACCCGAGCCGCACCGCAGGGCCCCGCGCTTCGTCCTCGCCGGAGGCAGCACCGGCGGCCTGAGCCTCCACCACGTCCAGGACGACGGCAGCCCCGGCGACTTCGTCCGGTCCTCCGACCTTCCCTTCACCCGGCCCGCCACCGTCCTGGCCTGGATCCTCACCGAGCGCCCCGTCGGCGACCCGGCCCTCGCCCACGTCCCCGCGCTCCACGCCGAGGTGCTCCGCACGCTCACCGACCCGGGCATGCTCGTTCCGGCCGGCCGGTGCGCCGAGGCGGCCCGCACCGCACCGGACGACCCGGCGTTCGCGCCGTACGGAGGTCCGGTACTCCCGTGCACCTGGTCCGCGTACGGGCGCGACAACCCGTCCGTGGCCTACGACGACGGCTGTGTCGTCGTCGCCGTACCCGGCCAGGAGGTCTTCCTCCGCCCCTCCGGGCTGGCCGGCCGCCGCGAGGGCACCTGGGCGGACCGGGCCGCCCGCCGGATCGAGGTGCTGTACGACGTAGACGGCGGACTGGCCCGGATGGTCCGGCGCGCCGGGCGGACCCCGGTGCCGGCGGGCGCGTACGAGGCGAACCCGCGCCACAGCGTGCCCGGCCTGACCGCCGAGGTGTCCGATGTCCTCGGCGTGGGACCGGACGCCGCCGCTCTGTACCTCCAACTCCTGGCCCTGGCCCGGCCGACGGACCAGAACGTACGGCGGTGGAACGGCTGGGCACCGGCCCGTCACAAGAAGGCGCAGGCCGAGCTGGCTGCCGTCGGCGCCGTCGAGACCGGCAAGCGCTCCCGCGCGGGCCGGACGGCGTTCATACCCGGCCCCTGGACCGAACTCGCCGCTCCGCACCTCCCGTTGGAGGCGGCGAAGCCGGCCGCGTACGGCGCCACGACGGAGGGCGGGGGCATCCAGGGCCCCTTCTCCCGCCTCTTGCCGCCCCTGCCCCTGCACGAATTGTTCGCCCGTGCCTGGACGGAGGCGGCGGCCCGGCGGTGACGCCGGCGGCGACCGGCACGTCGCCCGAACGACAGCGTCCGTTCGCCGACCCGTCACCGCCCGACCGTCCGGGTGGACGAGCATCGAGGTTCCCGCCCGAGGAGAGGAACGACAGATGCAGCGTCGACGGGCACATCGCGGATGTCTGGTGGGAACCGGCGTGGCGGCGGCGGTCGCAGGGGGTGCCCTGCTGCTGTCCGCCTGCGGCACCACCACCGCCGTCATCGACGACGGCACCGGCCCCACGCGCACCAGCAGCATCGGGTGCGCGCGGCAGGGCCGGCTGGCCGCGTCCGGTTCCAGCGCGCAGCAGAACGCGATGAAGCACTGGATGCGCCGGTACCAGGAGGCCTGTCCGTCGGTCGAGATCCGTTACGTGCCCATCGGTTCGGGCGGCGGCGTCGCCCAGTTCCTGCGCGGGGCGACCGTGATAGGAGGGACCGACAGCCCGCTGAAGGCCGATGAGGTGGAGCGTTCCCGCGAGGTGTGCCGGGGCGGCCGGGCCATCGACCTGCCCATGGTCGGCGGGCCCATCGCCATCGGCTACAACCTCTCCGGGGTGCGGGACGTCGTCCTGGACGCGCCCACCCTCGCGAGAATCTTCGACTCCGAGATCACCATGTGGAACGCGCCCGAGATCCGGCGCCTCAACCCCGGCACCGAGTTCCCCGCCATGCCCATCACCCCCGTCCACCGCTCCGACGAGTCCGGCACCACCCAGAACCTCACCGCCTACCTCGCCGGCGCCGCACCCGAGCACTGGCCGTACCCGAAGGACAAGGCATGGCAGGCCAAGGGCGGTCAGTCGGCGGCCGGCTCCCACGGCGTCGCCTCCAGGGTGCAGATCACCGACGGCGCCATCGGCTACTTCGAGCTGTCCTTCGCCAAGGCGAAACGCCTCCCGACGGTGAGGCTCGACACGGGCGCGCCGGAACCGGTCGCCGTCTCCGCCGAGACCGCCTCGGCGGGCATCGCCACGGCCCGGGTGACGGGCGAGGGCCATGACCTGGCGCTGGCCTTCGACTACGGCACGAAGGCGAGCGGCGCGTACCCGATCGTCCTCGTCACGTACGAGATCGTCTGCGACACCGGCAACCAGGCCGAGGTGCTGCCCGCCCTGAAGTCCTTCCTGACCTACACGGCGAGCGCGGAGGGCCAGAAGGACCTCTCCCGGATCGACTACGCCCCGCTGCCCGACGAGGTGGCCGCGCGCGTACGGCAGGTCGTCGGCCGCCTGTCCTGAGCCCGCCGGCCGCCTCGACCGGCGCCCGGGCGCCGGACGGTGCTCATGGGCTGTCACCCGTCCAGTCCCAGCGGGCGGGGTCGGTCGCACGGCGCCGGTAGTGCGCACGGCCGCCGGCGCCGTACCGCCCGATCTCCGTGGGCAGCCGGGCCTCTTCGGCGAGCCGGGCCGTGCTCCAGCCCGTGACGTCGAGGAGGAGTCCGTCGAGAGGGCCGCCCACCAGTTCGCCGTAGGCCCGGCCGGGACGGGGGCCGGGATCCGGGTCGTCGTGATCGGCGCCGTAGACCCGGCGCCGGAGGATGCTGTCGTCCATACCGGCCAGCTTCACATCCGGCACTGACAACGGGCACCGTGCGGCCCGGCGCGGGTCTCCGCGGCCCGGCGCGGATAGGGTGCCGGGCATGGGGGCGACGTTCATCTTCTGCGCGGATCCGCTGCGGCCGCACCGCACCGACCGGCACTTCGCGGACCAGGCACGGACGGCCCGTGACCTGGGGCACCGCGTCGCACTGATCGACCATGACGCCCTGGCGGCCGGCGAGACCACCGCCGCCGTGGCGCGGGTCCCGGAGGGGGCGGGAGCGGCCTGGTACCGGGGCTGGATGCTCACCGCCGGGCAGTACGGCGCGCTCCACCAAGCCCTGGCCGCACGCGGGGTGACCCTGCTCACCACGCCCGAGCACTACCGGCGCGCCCATGAACTGCCCGGCTGGTACGAGGTGTTCGCCCCGGCCACGCCGCGCAGCGTATGGTTCCCCGCCTCGCCCCTCGCACCCCCGGCCCGGTCGGCTCTGACCAGGGCGGTGCAACCCCTCGGCGGCGGACCGGGGATCGTCAAGGACCATGTGAAGTCCCACAAGCACGAGTGGGACGAGGCCTGCTTCGTACCCGATCTGACGGACACCGGGCGCCTGGCCTCCGTCGTCGCCCGCTTCATGGAACTGCGGGGCGACGCCCTCGTCGGCGGCGTGGTGATCCGTGCGTTCGAGGACTTCCGCACCGCCCTCGGTGAGGCGCGCCTGTGGTGGGTGGACGGCGACCCGGTCCTCCTCACGGCGCACCCCGACAGTCCCGGCCTGCGGCCCGGACCGGACCCCGCCTTCGTCCAGCCGCTGGTCGCCGCGCTGGGCTGCCGCTTCGTCACGACCGACCTCGCTCTGAGGGAGGACGGCGAGTGGCGGGTGGTGGAGGTGGGCGACGGTCAGGTCAGCGACATGCCCGGGGGCGCTTCGGCGGAGCCGCTGGTCCGCCGCCTGGCAGAGGCCGGGTGACGCCGGCCCGGCGCGTGCGGCGGTGCCGTCCGGCGCGCCGCGACCGGTGGCGCGTGTCCCGCCGGCCGACGGGGCGGAAGGTCCGGCCCGTGCCGGCGACGTCGGTTGCGCCGCTCACCGGGGCCCGCCCGCGCCCGGGCGCAGGTCCGGGTGCTGTTCGGCGAGGCGGTCGGGCGCCGCCTGTCTCCAGGAGTCGACGAGGATGTCGTGCAGTTCCTCCAGGTCCTCCAGCGCGGCGAGCCGTACCCGCACCCACGCCGAACTCGCCTCGTGCGGCGGCACCCAGAACTTCTCCGGCTCGGCGGCGATCAGCTCCGTGCGCTCCAGCTTCGGGCAGCGCACGGCGAAGGACGTCCGGTCGTCGGGGATCGTGACGTACATCTTCCCGGCCACCCGGAAGGTGGGCATGCTCCAGGCCTCCTTCTCCACCGTCTCGGGAAGGGAGAGCGCGATCCGGCGGACGTCATCAGCGTTGATCATGGCCCACACGGTAGCCAGCGCCACTGACACCCACGCCCCTCGGCCGCCCCACCCGCACGGCGGTGCACAAGCTGTACGGCCGTCCCGTGCCGGGACGGCGGACCTGTCCCGCCCCGGTTTCAGCCGGTACGTACGGCCGTGACCGTGAACCGCTCCACCTCGGCGATGTGACCACCGGTCATGGCCACCACCGTGAGGACCGCGTCCTTCGCGCCCTTGAAGGTGACGGTGGACGACCACGGCTGCCCGGAACCGCCCGCGGGAGTGCAGCACGACTCGCCCAGCGGCGCCTCGGACGACGGCTGGCGCACCTGCACCCGGACGCTCTCGTCCACGCCGCTGATCCGCCCGCCGACGGTCATGGGGGAGCGGACCACCGATCCGTACCCGGGCCGGGTCAGGGTGAACGCGGTGTCGTCGGTGCCCACCACCACCCAGGGCGCGTCGCGGCCGGTGCCGTACCGCGCGAGGTGGACGACCGCCGCGCTGCCCGAGTCCTCGGAACCGCTCAGGCCCACGCCGACGCGGGCCCGTGTCGCGCCGATCGACCGCGAGGTGACGCGGTCGATGTCCGCGAAGCCCAGGTAGCCGCGCGTGAACGACAGTGCGGTCTGCTCCGCGTCCAGGTGCCACGGCTGCCGGCCGCCCGCACGGTGCTCACGCTGCCACGCCTGCGCCTGGCCGAGCGTGGTGAAGGGCCAGATGGGCTGCAGGCTCCCCAGGCCGGTGACCGGCGCGCCGTCGGGCCTCGGGCCGGTGGACGTGTCGGGGGCCGGCGTGGCCGCGGCGGCCCCCGACGACGACGGCTCCCCGCCGGAGGTATGGGCCGGCGTCGGTGTGGGCGCCGGCTGCGCCGACGAGGACGGTCTCGGCGCGGCCTGCGACGTCGCGGGCGTGTCCTGGCGCCCGTCCGTGCCGCTGCACGCCAGCAGCGACGAACCGGTCACGAGCGCGACACCGATGAGGCGGAAGCGGAGCCAGACGTTCATCACTGCCCCAGGGACGAGTGCCGACCGTCGGCACTGTTCGTCCGTCCATCGTGCCACGGGACCGGCCCGCTTCCCAGAGCGTCTGGCGCGCACCCGCCAGCCAAGAACCCCCGCACGAGACGGAAGTGAACCAAGTAGCGTGGCGGACGGATGGTGTTCGTACATACCGACGGGCACACGACACGGGAGGACCACGAAGGCATGGCTGTCGTTCACCGGACCACGATGACCCCGGGCAAGCTCGAACTGCTCACGTCCTGGCTGCCCACGCGCCCCTGGTACGTCCCCACGGGCGGCGCGCCGGCCCTGTCCGTGGCGGGTGGCTTCCGGCTCGACGACCCCGAGGGCGAGGTCGGCATGGAGTTCATGGTGGTCACCGACGAGTCCGGCGACCGGCCGGTCACGTACCACGTCCCGCTCGCCTACCGGGGCGCCCCGCTCGACGAGGCCCGGGGTGACGGCGGGTCCGCGCTCGTCGGCACGTCCGAGCACGGGGTGCTGGGCAAGCGCTGGATCTACGACGGCGCCGGCGACCCGGTGCTGGTCGCCCAGCTCCTCGCGCTCCTCGGCGGCCGGGCACAGCCGCAGGCGCAGAGCGAGACCGACACACCCGACGGGTCCGTCACCCGCCACGGTGCCGAGCGCCCGCTCCCGGCACCGGCCGGCCCGAGCACCGTCACCGACGGACCGGAGGGCACCGCCGTCACCGTCCCCACGGCGTCCGGCCCGTTGACCCTCACCCTGGTCCGCGTGCTCGAGCCCTCCGCTCCCGACCCGGCGCGCACCTGTGTCACCGCGCCCTGGCGTCTCCCGGACGGCACGGAACACCGCGCCCCGTTCGCCACCCTGGACGTCTAGCGCGGCGATCCGGACGGCCGGGCGGCGCCCGGGCTGACGCGGGGTGACGCGCGATCCGTCCGATCGGGGCACACGCGCATCCGACCGCGGTCCTCCCACCGAACGGGAGAGGCAGCCGCAGCAGGAGAAGGAGCCGCCCGTGCCCGGGACACACGACCGACGCGACACGCCCCTGGTGCTGGACACCGAGGTGGCGGTCGTGGGAGGGGGCGCCGCGGGACTGTCCCTGGTCCACCACCTGTGCGCGCCGGGACCGGGCGGCCGGCTGCCGGCAGGGCCCGGACCGGCCGGTGTCGTGCTCATCGACGCCCCGGCCGGGCCCCTCCGGCCGCCCGAACGCACCTGGTGCTTCTGGGAGGAACCCGGCGGCGACTGGGACGACCTGCTGGTCCGGTGCTGGGACCGGCTGCGGGTGCGCGGCCCGGACGGCACGGCCTTCACCGGCAGCCCGAGCCCGTTGCGCTACAAGATGCTGCGCTCGGACGCCTTCGCCCGGGGCGTCCACGAACGCGTCGGCCCCGTCACCCGCGTGGAGGCCGCCGTCCGGGCCGTCCGGGACCGGCCCGGCGGCGCCGAGGTGCTCGGCGTCACCCCCGGCGGCCGTCGCCTCCGGGTCCGCGCCCGCTGGGTCTTCGACTCGCGCCGTCCGCGGCGTCCACCACCGGCGCGCACCCTGCTCCTCCAGCACTTCCGGGGCTGGTTCCTGCGCACCGAACGGCCGGTGTTCGACCCCACGACCGTGGAGCTGATGGACTTCCGCGTCCCGCAGCCCCGCCACGGGCTCGCCTTCGGATACGTCCTGCCGCTCGGCACCCACCGGGCGCTCGTCGAATACACCGGGTTCTCGGCGGCGCCCCTCTCCACCGCCGGATACGACCGCGCGCTGCGCCACTACCTCGACGACGTACTCGGCATCGGGCGTTACGACGTGACCGGCGGCGAGCAGGGCGTGATCCCGATGAGCGACGGACGGCACGCGCGCCGCGCGGGACACTCGGTCTTCCGCATCGGAGCCGCGGGCGGCGCCACCCGGCCCTCCACCGGGTACACGTTCTCCGGCCTGCAACGCCAGACCCGCGCCGTCGCCGGCGCGCTGCGGGAGGGACGCCTCCCCCTGCCGCCCGCCGCCTACCCGCGCAGGGCCATGGCCATGGACGCCGTGGTGCTGCGCGCGCTCGACACCGGCCGCATCGACGGACCGGCCTTCTTCACCGGACTCTTCCGCACCGTGCCGACCGAACGCCTGCTGCGCTTCCTCGACGGCGGGACCCACCTGCTCGAAGAGCTCGGCATCGGGCTGCGCACCCCCGTGCTGCCCATGCTGCGTACGGTCGCCGAACTCCCCGTCCTGGCCCGCGGCCACGCGCCGGCCGACCGCCGAGAAGGGAACCGCCCATGACAGCGCCGCACGACGACGCCCCGGAGGCCCTGTACACCCCCGGCACCCCGTACACCCCGGACGGCACGTACACACCGCGGCGCACTCCGGGACCGCACCCCACTCCCGCGCCCGGACAACACCCCGGCCCCGACCCGCACCCCGCCGCCCCGCGCCGCGTCCCCGGCCTCCGCGCCGCGGGGGCGCCCCGGCGGGGCCGTGACCGCAGGGCCCGGATCGTGGCGCCGGGCCCCGGCCTGCCGCGCGTCACCGGCGACCCGCCCCGAACGGCGGTCATCGGCGGCGGCATCGCCGGCCTCGCCGCCGCGACCGGACTCGCCGAACGCGGCGTACGCGTCACCCTGTACGAACGCGAACAGCAGCTCGGCGGGCGGCTCGCCGGCCGGCCGGTGACCCTGTCCGACGGCTCCGCCGCGACCATGAGCCGCGGCTTCCACGCCTTCTTCCGCCAGTACTACAACCTGCGCGGACTGCTGCGCCGGGCCGATCCCGGGCTCGACCGGCTGCGCGCACTGCCCGACTACCCGCTGTGGCACAGCGGCGGCCTGCGCGACAGCTTCGCCCGCATCCCGCGCACCCCGCCGTGGAACGCCCTCGCCTTCGCGGCGCTCAGCCCGAGCTTCCGGGCCGCGGACCTGGCGGGAATGGACGCGCGGGCCGCGCTGCCCCTGTTCGACGTCCGCGTACCGGACGTGTACCGGCGGCTCGACGGCATCAGCGCTCTCGACCTCCTGGAGCGCATCCGCTTCCCGGAGGCGGCGCACCACCTGGCCTTCGAGGTGTTCTCGCGCAGCTTCTTCGTCCACCCGCGCGCCCTGTCGGCGGCCGAACTGGCGCTGATGTTCCACATCTACTTCCTGGGCTCCAGCGAGGGCCTGCTCTTCGACGTCCCCGACGAGCCCTTCCCCCAGGCGCTGTGGGAACCCCTCGGGAACTACCTCACGGGACACGGTGTCCGCCTGCTCGAGGGCCGGCCGGTCGACTCGGTGGAACCCGGCCCGAACGGCGGGTTCACCGTCGCGGCGGCGGGCCGCACCGACCACCACGACGCCGTGGTCCTCGCACTCGACACGGCCGGCCTGCGCCGCGTCGTCGCACAGTCGCCCCGGCTGGGCGACCGGGCCTGGCGCACCCGGATCCGCCGGCTGCGCACGGCACCGCCGTTCCTCGTGTCCCGGCACTGGCTCGACCACCCGGTCGACCGGCACCGCCCCGGCTTCCTGGCCACCAGCGGGTACGACGGCCTGGACAACGTCAGCGTCCTGGAGCGCTGGGAGGGCGAGGCGGCGCGGTGGGCGTCCCGCACCGGTGGCAGCGTCGTGGAGCTGCACGCCTACGCCACCGCTCCCGGCATCCACCGGCCCACCTTCCAGGAAGGCATGCTGACCCGGCTGCGCTCCCTGTACCCGGAGATCCGGGACGCCCTGGTCCTGGACGAGCGGCACGAATGGCGGGCCGACTGCCCCCACTTCCCCGTCGGCGGCTACCAGGACCGCCCCACCGTGCGGACGCCCGACCCGGCGGTGATGGTGGCGGGTGACCTGGTGCGTACCGACCTGCCGGTGGCCCTGATGGAACGGGCCGCCACCAGCGGGTTCCTGGCCGCCAACGCGCTGCTGGAGCGGTGGGGCGTGCGCGGGCAGACGCTCTGGACGGTTCCCCCGCGCGGCAGGTCGGCCCCGCTCAGGGCACTGGCCCGACTGGCGGCCGACTGACCGGAGCGGCCCCGGCAGCCGTCCCGGGGCCGCCGGACCGCCCCGGCAACCGTCCCGCTCAGCCCGGGAACCGCCCGGCCGACCGCAGCTCCCACCGCCTCTCGGCGTACGCCAGGTCGTCCCGCCACAGCCGGCCCGCCGCCACCCTCATCAGCGGCCGCACCAGGGGCGCGGCGGCCCGCGCCACGGCGAAGCCCGGCCGGTCGGAGGCCGCGACCACCGCTTCCACCACGGCGGTCCGGGGGTGCCCCGACGCGTCGGCGCCGAGCGGCGTGGCGTGCGTCTCGACGACCGAGCCGCGCCCCTCGCCCTCCTCGATCTCCATCACGACGGTCCGCGGGGCCGGCGCCGTGAACCGCGCCCTGACCGGCACCACCACCCGGCCCGCCACCCGGAACGAGACGTCGACCCGGAAGCAGTCCTCCGCCCCGTCGGCGTCCAGCACGGTCAGATCGACG
This sequence comes from Streptomyces sp. NPDC045701, assembly GCF_056432045.1. Lineage (NCBI taxonomy): Bacteria > Bacillati > Actinomycetota > Actinomycetes > Kitasatosporales > Streptomycetaceae > Streptomyces > Streptomyces sp. NPDC045701. Next base: position 238,156 of record NZ_JBWKJV010000004.1, read on the forward strand.
AACGAGTACGGGTGGAACCACGCGCCGTGCCACGGGTCGAGCCGGTTCGCGACGACGTCCTCCGGTTCGCACCGCCCCACGCCCGACCAGACCGCCGCGACCGCCCGGGCGGGGTCGGGACGGACCGGCACCGGGGGCCGCTCCGTCGGCTCCTCGCCACCGCACCGGTCCAGCCGCGCCCACACCAGCACCCCGTCGTCGTACGCCGGGAAGGGCTCCCACCCGGCGAACGGGCCGCCGTCCAGGGCCAGCCCGTGCCAGTGGCACACCAGCGTCCCGCACCGCACCCGGCTCCGGGCCAGCGGCGCCCCGAGGTGCGGGCACGCCCCCGGACCCGCGTGCACCCGGCCGTCCGCGCCCCGCCAGACCACCACCTCCTCCCCGGCAACCGTGAGCCCCCGCGGCCGGTCCGCCGGCAGGTCCCGGGCGGCGCACAGCACGTACCAGTTGCCGGACGGCCGCGCCACCGCCCGCTTCAGCGCGTCGGCGATGAGCCCGGGGCGCGCCTCGCGCCAGGTGGGCCGCTGCCGCTCCCAGGCGACGGGCGACTTCCGCAGCGCGAGCGGGAACCGGCCCGTACCCGGCCTCCCCGGGCTCCCCGGGCTCATGCCGACTCCCCGCGCATGGCCGCGCCGAGCCTGGCGGCCGTCACCCGCGCCACCCCCGTGGCGGCCACCACCGCCCGCCGGCGCCGGGGCACCGCCGAGCGCCGCTGCACCGAGGACCAGCCGTCCCGCCGGACCGCGTCCAGGATTTCGCCGTACAGCACGAACGCCGACCGGACGCACGGCCGGGCCACCGGGTCGAGCATGCCCAGCCCCGGCGCGGCCTCCCGGTACACGTCACGGGTGAGCGCCGCGGCGGCCGCCAGCGCCGAGACGATCCGCCGGTCGCGGCGCCCGGTGCGCCGGCTCCACACCAGCAGGTCCCGGTGCGCGCCGTGCGCGGCGAGCAGGTCGGCCGGAAGGTAGACACGGCCCCGGTCGAGGTCCTCGCCGACGTCGCGCACGAAGTTGGTCAGCTGGAACGCCACGCCCAGCGCGGCGGCGTGCGGCGCGGCCTCCTCACGGGGCACGACGGTGCCGAGCACCGGCAGCATCTGGAGCCCGATGACGGCCGCCGACCCGTGCATGTAGGCGCGCAGGTCGCCGTACGTCGCGTACTCGGTCACCTCCAGGTCCGCGCGCATGGACCCCAGGAAGTCCCGGAAGAGTGTCGGTTCGATGGCGTACGCGGCGGCCGTGTGCGCGAGCGCCCGCACCACCGGCTCCCGTACGGGTGCCCCGGCCAGCGCCGCGTCCAGCCGTTCCTCCAGCGCCCGCAGGGCGGCGGCCCGTTCGGCCGGGGAGGCCGTGTCACCCAGGTCGTCGACGATGTCGTCGGCCCGCCGCGCGAAGCCGTAGAGCGCGTGCACGGCCGGGCGGCGGGCGGGCGGCAGCAGCCGGGTGGCCAGGAAGTACGTCCTGCCGTGCCGCGCGTTCAGGTGCCGCGACCGGGTGTAGGCGACGCGCAGCGCCGGGTCGGTGATCCCCGCCGCGTCCAGTTCACGGACCGTCATACGGCGACCCCCTTCGCGGTCCGCACACCGGTGACGCGGGCCGCGGCGAGCTTCCCCGACAGCAGTACCGTGGGCACCCCCACGCCCGGCGTGGTGCCGCACCCGGCGAGCACCGCGTTGTCGGTGCCCCGCACGAGGTTGCGCGGCCGGAAGGGGCCGGTCTGGGCGAAGGTGTGCGCGGCGGAGAACGGCGTGCCCGCCGCGTGCCCCCAGCCGGTCCAGTCGGCCGGGGTGACCAGCAGTTCCTCCTCCACGGAGCCGGCCAGGCCGGACAGTCCCCGCCGCTCCAGCTCGGCGAGGAGCTCCGTGCGGTAGCGGGGGCCGAGGTCGCGCCACTCGCGGGCGCCGGGGCCGATGTCGGTGTTGGGGCAGGGGGCGAGCACGTAGTGCAGGTGCCGGCCCGCCGGCGCCAGGGACGGGTCGGTGGCCGTGGGGCGGGTGATGAGCAGGGACGGGTCCGACATCAGCCTCCCCTCACGGGTGATCTCCCCGAACGTGCGGGCCCAGGCCGACCCGAACGACAGGGTGTGATGCCCCAGTTCCGGCCAGGCGCGGTCCGTACCCAGGTGCAGGACCACCGCGGAGGGGGAGTGGCGCAGCCGCACCGGCCGGCGCGGGCGGCGTCCCAGCAGCCGGTACGCGACGGGCAGGTCGGCGGTGAGGACCACCGCGTCGCACGGCACCCGGCCCCGGTCGGTGACCACGGCGGTGACCCGGTCGCCGGAACGCTCCAGGCGGGTGGCCGTCTCGCCGTACCGGAACACCCCGCCGGCCTCGGCCGCCGCGTCCGCCAGGGCGCGGGGCAGGGCGTGCATACCGCCCCGGGGGAAGTAGACCCCGGCCACCGTGTCCATGTAGGCGATCACGGCGTACGCGGCCAGCGCTCGCGCCGGCGGCACACCGGCGTACAGCGCCTGGAAGGAGAACACCCGGCGCAGTCGCTCGTCCGACAGGAACCGGCCGATCCGGCCCTCCAGCCGCCCGAAGCCGCCCAGCGCCGCGAGCCGCGCCAGGTCCGCGCCGAACAGTTGGAGCGGCGAGTCGAAGTTGACGTCGATGAACCGGCGCATCTGCGCCCGGTACAACCGCTCCAGCCACTCCCGCAGCCGCCGGTACCCCAGCGCCTCCCGGCTGCCGGCGAACCGTTCCACCTCCGCTGCCATCGCGTCCGCGCCGGTGTGCACGTCCAGCGTGGCCCCGTCGGCGAACCGCGCCCGGTAGGCCGGGTGCAGCGGTACCAGGTCGAGCCGGTCGGCCATACGGGCACCGACGGCCGCGAACGCCTCCTCCACCAGGTCCGGCATCGTCAGCACGGTCGGACCGGTGTCCATGCGGTACCCGCCCCGCGTCTCCAGCCCTGCCCGCCCGCCCGGCACCGGGCAGCGCTCCACGACCGTGACCCGGCGCCCCGCTCCGAGCAGGTGCAGGGCCGCCGCCAGCCCCGCCAGTCCCGCACCGACGACCACCACGTGGTCCGTACGCCCCGGTACGGTCCTCATCCGGCATCCCCTCACGCGTCGACGGCACCGTCCCCAGCTCTTCGCCACCGGTGCGCCCTCCGGATGCACCCGGCGCACCACCGGTGGTACGGCTGCCGCGCGACGCGGCCCCGCGACAGCCGTAACCGCAGTGGACCACCCCCCGGTGCGCCGCGCCTTCCGGGCGCATCCGGACGGGCCCGCCGGGCGGAAGGGACGGTCAGGGGGGAACGTGGACGTGACAGGACCATCCGGCGAGGAGCCCCCATGACCCACCCGAACGGCACCGGCCTGTGCCTGGTCACCGGTGCCACCGGTTACATCGGTGGCCGGCTCGTCCCCGAGCTGCTGACCGCCGGTCACCGGGTCCGCTGCCTGGCCCGCTCACCCGGCAAGCTCCGCGACCACCCCTGGGCCGCCCGGGTCGAGGTGGCGCGGGGCGACGTGACGGACGAGGAGTCGGTGCGCGCCGCGCTGCGCGACGTGGATGTCGCGTACTACCTCGTGCACGCCCTCGGCAGCGGACGCGGCTTCGAGGAGACCGACCGCACTGCGGCCCGGATCTTCGGCCGCTGCGCCCGGGACGCCGGCGTGCGGCGCATCGTGTACCTCGGTGGCCTCACCCCGGCCGGCGTACCCGAGCGCGCGCTCTCCCCGCACCTGCGCTCCCGCGCCGAGGTGGGCAGGATCCTGCTGGACTCCGGCGTCCCCACCGCCGTGCTGCGCGCCGCCGTCGTCCTCGGTTCCGGCTCCGCCTCGTTCGAGATGCTCCGCTACCTCACCGAGCGCCTCCCGGTCATGATCACCCCAAGCTGGGTCCGCACCCGTATCCAGCCCATCGCCGTGCGGGACGTGCTGCGCTACCTCGTCGGCAGCGCCGGCCTGCCCCCCGAGGTGAACCGCGCGTTCGACATCGGCGGCCCCGACGTCCTGACCTACCGCGACCTGATGCGCCGGTACGCCGCCGTCGCCGGACTGCCCCGGCGGATCATCCTGCCGGTACCCGTCCTCACCCCGAACCTGTCGAGCCTCTGGGTCGGCCTCGTCACCCCCGTACCGCCCGCCATCGCCCGGCCGCTCGCCGAGTCGCTGCGGTACGAGGTGGTGTGCCGCGAACACGACATCGCCGGCCACGTCCCCGACCCGCCCGGCCGCCCCATCGGCTGCGACGAGGCGCTCGCCCTCGCCCTGCGTCGGGTCCGCGAGGCCCAGGTCACCACCCGGTGGTCCTCCGCGTCCGTACCCGGCGCGCCGAGCGACCCGCTGCCGACCGACCCGGACTGGGCGGGCGGCAGCCTCTACACCGACCGGCGCGAACGGACGGTCGACGCCTCGCCCGAGGCCCTGTGGCGGGTCATCGAAGGCATCGGCGGCGAGAACGGCTGGTACTCCTTCCCCCTCGCCTGGGCGGTGCGCGGCTGGCTGGACCGGCTCGTCGGAGGCGTGGGGCTGCGGCGCGGGCGCCGCGACGCCCACCGCCTCAGGGTGGGCGACTCCCTGGACTTCTGGCGCGTCGAGGAGATCCGGCGGGGCAGGCTGCTGCGGCTGCGCGCCGAGATGCGGCTGCCCGGCCTGGCCTGGCTGGAGATGTACGCCGAGGAGGCCGGCGAGGGCCGCAGCCGCTACCGCCAGCGCGCCCTGTTCCACCCGCGCGGCCTGCTCGGCCACGCCTACTGGTGGAGCGTGTCCCCCTTCCACGCCGCCGTCTTCGGGGGCATGGCCCGCAACATCACCCGCGCGGCGGAGGGCGAGGAGCGGGCCCGCCCCCGTTCCGGGCCCCGGACCGCCCGGCGCGGCAGCGGAGCGGCGACGTGAGCGTCTCCGTCGTGCTGTTCACCGGCGACCTCCGGCTGCACGACCACCCGCCGCTGCGGGCCGCGCTCGGCGGCGGACGGCAGGTCGTGCCGCTGTTCGTCCGGGACGGTGCGATCGAGGCGGCCGGCTTCGCGGTGCCCAACCGGCGGGCGTTCCTCGCCGACTGCCTGCGGGACCTCGACGAGGGCCTGCGCCGGCGCGGCGGGCGGCTGGTCGTCCGCTCCGGCGACGTGGTGCGGGAGACCTGCGCGGTCGCCGCGCGGTCCGGGGCGGACGAGGTCCACATGTCCGGTGAGCACACCCGCCACGCCCGCCGCCGGGAGGACCGCCTGCGCGCGGCGCTGGAGGCGGACGGCCGGCGCCTGTACGTCCACGACGGTGTGGTGACGGTGGTGGAACCCGGCACGCTCACCCCGGCCGGGTCGGACCACTTCGCGGTGTTCACCCCCTACTACCGACGCTGGACGGGGCACCGGCTGCGCGAACCCCTCACCGCCCCGCGCCGGGTGCCGGTGCCCGACACGGTGCTCTCCGAGCCGCTGCCCGCCCGCGCGGACGTGCGCGGCACCTCCCCGGGGCTGGCGGCGGGCGGCGAGACGGAAGGGCGCAGGCTCCTGGCCGAGTGGCTGCGCGGCGGCGTGGACGCCTACGAGGAGCGCCAGGACGACCTCGCCGGTGACGCCACCTCACGTCTCTCGCCGCACCTGCACTTCGGCACCGTCTCGGCGACCGAGACCGTCCACCGGGCCCGGCGTCACGGCGGGCCCGGCGCCGAGGCGTTCGTACGACAACTGTGCTGGCGTGACTTCCACCGCCAGGTGCTCGCCGCCCGCCCGGCCGCCGCCGCCCGGGACTACCGCACCAGACACGACCACTGGCGCACCGAGAGGACCGCGGCGGACGACATCGAGGCGTGGCGGCGCGGCCTGACGGGCTACCCGGTCGTGGACGCCGCCATGCGGCAGCTCGCCCACGAGGGCTGGATGCACAACCGGGGCCGGCTCCTGACGGCGAGCTTCCTCGCCAAGACGCTCTACGTCGACTGGCGCATCGGCGCCCGCCACTTCCTGGACGTGCTGGTCGACGGGGACATCGCCAACAACCAGCTCAACTGGCAGTGGGTGGCGGGGACCGGCACGGACTCCCGCCCCAACCGGGTCCTCAATCCGGTCGCGCAGGGCAGGCGCTACGACCCCGACGGCGCCTACGTACGCCGGTGGGTGCCGGAACTCGCCGGCGTGGACGGCCCGGCCGTGCACGAGCCCTGGAAGCTGCCGTACGCGCAACGCGCCCGCCACGACTACCCGGATCCGATCGTGGACCTCGCCGAGGCCCTCGCCCGGTTCAGGCGGGCCCGGGCCCGGGACTGAGCCCGCGCGCCCCGGCGGCTCCGTGCGCCCCGGCGAGGATGGAAGCCGTTCCCGGCGGCAGGGGGCACGCCGCCCACGCGGGGAGCGCCGTACCGTTCCGGCGCGGCACCGGGCGCCGCCCACGCCGACCGTACCGTTCCCGCGCGGCGCGGGCCGCGCCGCGCGGGAGGGGGGAGAGCCCCGCCGCGGTCAGCCGGCACATCTCCCGCAGCACCGCGATGTCGGCCTGCCGCCACCGGCGGTGGCCGCCGGGCCCATGCCGTACCGCCGGTCCCACGAGCGCGGTGTCACCGGTGACACGCCCAGCGGGCGCGCCACGGCTCCGGTGGTCATGCCGGGCTCCACGGAATCGTTCACGCATCGATTGTCCGATGCACAAGCGTTGCGAGTTGCCCGGGTGATCCTGCCTCCGCACGGTGGGCCACAGCGCGGTGTTCCGGGCGCCGGAGGCGGAACGACCCGGGCCCCGCACCGGTGCCGAGGAGCAGTCACCATGACGGAGAAGACCGTTGTCACCGCCGCCCGTCCGGGGCCGCCGGACGAGGAGGTCGCCGAGCGGCTCGCGCGGGGCGAGGAGGACGCGGTCGCCGCCGCGTACGCCCGGTGGGGCCCGCTCGTCCACGGGCTCGCGCTGCGCGCGCTCGGCGACCCCGCCGAGGCCGAGGACGTCACCCAGCAGGTGTTCTTCGCGGCTTGGCGCGGTCGGGCCGGCTACCGGCCCGACCGGGGCCCGCTGTCCGCCTGGCTCGTCGGCATCACCCGCCGCAAGATCGCCGACGCGCTGGCCGCCCGCACCCGCCGCGCCGGCCTCGCCGCCCGGGCGGAGCGCGAACGGCACGCCGCCCCCGCCGCGCCCGGGCCCGAGGACGTGGTGGACCGGGTGTGTGTGGGCGAGGAGATGGCGCTCCTGCCGGAAGCGCAGCGCGTCGTCCTCCGCATGGCGTTCTACGACGACCTGAGCCAGGCGCAGATCGCCCACCGCACCGGGCTGCCGCTGGGCACCGTCAAGAGCCACGCCCGCCGCGGGCTGCACCGGCTGCGCCGACGCCTCGCCCCGCCCGGCGCGTCCTGAACCCGGCCGCCGTCCCTGCGCGCCGGCCGCACGCCTGCGCGTCGGCCGCCAGGTCTGACGCGCCCGCCGCATGTCTCCGCGCCCGGGCGCAGGGCGCCCCGCCGTGCGGGTGGACACGCGTGCGCGCGGGCGGATCGTCGTCGACGGCCTGCCGCGCCGTCAGCCCGACGTACCCCGCAGGTACTCCGTGAGCGCCTTCCCCGGCCGGAAGGCCGCGGTGCCGTCGGAGTGGTCGAACCCGCCGAAGCTGCCCAGCACGACCGATTCACCCCCCGCCAGCGCCTCCGCGATCGTGCCCGGCCGCTCCACGGTGCCGAAGAGCGCGTCGACGACCCGCTCGACGTCCTCGGTCCGCAGCGGCCGGCCGGACTCCTCCGACGCGGCCTTCTCCGCCGTCGCTTCGATCAGCCTCGACTTGTCCATGTGCGTCACGTGTTCCCATCGGTCCGGGGAGCCGGCTGCGTAAGGTCGCCGGTCCGTCCCAGCGTGACCGTCCCGGGGGGGGGGGGGGGGGGGGGGAGGGCGAGGGGGGGGGGGGGGGGGGGGGGTGGGGGGGGGGGGGGGGGGGTGGAGAGAAGGAGGGGGGGGGGGGGGAGGGTGGGGGAGGG